>NZ_DASYDG010000026.1:0-156109 GCF_036499745.1 Pinirhizobacter sp. | reverse complement strand
GGCCCCGATGGCGTGGCCGGCTACGACGCCGAAGGCAACGTGGTGGCGTACCAGTACCTGTCCGGCGGCGGTCGCGTGGACCAGTACCAGGTGACCTACCTGATGAAGGACGGCTACCTGGAATCCACCACCACCGGTACGTCCAATATCACCAACGTCCGCCCGACCACCGATGAGAGCTACTACGACAACCGCGGCGATCGCATCGCCATCGAGCAGCACACGCAGTACACCGGCGGCACCGTGGCCGATACGGCCCGGGTGTTCAGCTACGACGGCAACGGCCAGATCCTGACCCGAAGGGATGGCACCGCCAGCGGCAGCACGCTCGACCAGGGCACGGATCCGAGCCATGAGAACCAGCACTACGCCTATGTGAATGGGCAACAGGTGGCCAGCTGGGATGAAGGCGGCACGGTGGACGTGCTGTCGGAGGTGACGGCCTTCAGCAACACCAACGCCGGCACCAGCGGCTACATCGTGCAGGCGGGCGATACGCTCAAGAGCATTGCGCAGGAGCTGTATGGCGATGCGAGCCTGTGGTACGTCATCGCGGCGGCCAATGCGCTGACCAGCGATGGGCAGCTGGCGGTGGGTCAGGACCTGGTGGTGCCGCAGGTGTCGACCAACATCAACGATAGTTCGACGTACAAGCCGTATAACCCGGGTGCGATCAGCGGCAGTACCACGCCGACCTTGCCGACGATCGCGCCGCCGCCTCCACCGGTGCAGGCGCATTGCAATGCGATCGCCGAGATCGTGGTCATCGCCATTGCGATCATCGTGACGGTGGTGACGTACGGAGCCGCCGCGGAAGCCGGTTGGGGCCTCATCGCGGCAGGTGCGGCCGCCGGCGCCGCGGGCGACGCGGCCAGTCAGCTGGTCGGCGATGCGGTCGGTACGCATAGCGGGTTCAACTTCACGGAACTGCTGACCGCGGCCGCCAAGGGCGCGATCGGCGGCGCCATCAGCGGCGAGCTTGGTACGGTGGACGATGCTGCGTTCGCTACGGGTCAGGTCGATGCCTACGGCCAACCGCTCCTCAATGGCAGCGGCCTGGTGCTGCAGGGCGTCTCCAACTACGCGGCCGATGCGCTGGTTGATCGAGCCACCGGCCAACCCGAGCATTTCAGCTGGGCCGGACTGGTGGCCGCCACCGCGGGTAACTATGTAAGCGGGGAAATCGGCACGTCACTGAACGACAGCAGCATCGGTCGAGTGATCGGTGGGCCCGGGCTTCAGGTCGCATCTCGCACCGCGGGCGATGTCGTAACGCGAGAGGTCAGCCAGGCGCTTGGGGATAACCATGTCCAGAGTTGGGCGAGCATCGGCGAGGACGTCGGAGCAAGCGCCATCGCTTATGCGATCGCACCGGAATTGCAGTCGGAGCCTCAGAACACGTTGCCCGCCGCGAATGTCTACGCTGGCATTAACGACGGTACCGCGGTTCCGTCAGCCTTCAGTGCATTCGCCCCATCCGGCGCCAGTTCCCCGGACACCACAGCTAGCCCAGGCGAACTCTCGCTTGCAACCTCCATGATGGCCGCTGGCGCCATGACGTTTAGCGCATCAGATAGCGCATCTGCGGATGCACAACCGTCCGACGCATTTCTTGATGACGCGCCAAATAGTCATCTGCAAGAAATAGAACAGCTTGGGGAAAGCACTTACGGTAAAGCGGCCGACTGGCTTCTCACGGGCAGCTCGCTAAATAGTCCCAGCCAGCAAGGTTTACCCGTACGTGATATCTACAACGTCGGCCCGGGGACGGTCCCGGTACAACCACCTTATGCGGTGGTCCCCGTCGCGGAACTGGCCGGTCTGCACGTCACGGCTTCCCCCAGTTCGGGATATGCCTCCATGTCGGACGCCACGTTAGGCGAATCGCGTGGATTGCTCACCTACACCCGCAGTTCTCAGCCATCGCCGACGGTGGACGAGCCTGTCTCGGAGGCCGAGCTTGAGAAGTTCCAGTCCGAACAATGGAAGGCATTCGTGTTCTCGCCCTTCGTCGGTGCCGTCAAGGGAACCATCAATGGTGTGGCGACGCTGAACCATTACGTCGCATCGGCCTCGAGTCTGTTCGATGCAACCGCGCAAAGCGCGGCCGCTTACCTCACGGGCGGAAGCCAGGATCGCGTATGGGCCCAGGCAAACCAAAAGACCGCTTGGGCGGACGCGCGAGCTCCCGTCGATGTTCCTTTCGAGCTGACGCCCTCCGAGCAGGCCGGTGACTATGCCTCCAGGGTGCTGGGAGGAGCGAAGCTTGCATCCGAGTTGCCAGGACTTCTGGCCGGTGGCTGGCGCCTTGGCCAAGGGATAGTCGCCTCGTTTGGCAGTGCATCGCGCACCGCTGCTGTCGCTGACAGTGCCTCCGCGGCTGAGTCACTTGCCAACGGCGGTGAGGTCGCGGATGCTACGGCGACGATTGCGGCGCAGGATGCCGAGAGAGTTGTTCCAATCACGACAGTCGACGCAGCTAGCGGTAGTCATGTCCCGTTTGTCGATCTTTCAGCTCCTGGTGACATAGCACCGGGTTTCTATCGCGCAGATCCAGCCCAAATTCGATTCACGCAATCCGACGCTAGTCCTTTTTTCACGAAGGGCGGTACGATCAACAGTCTTGTCACCGATCTCCAATCTGGGGCGGTGACTGCTGACCACGTGGGTGATCCGCTTCAGGTTGTGATACACAACGATTTGCCGTTCTCAATTGACAATCGCCGCCTTATCGCCTTTAACATGGCCGGAGTAAATGAGGTTCCAATCCAGATAGTGTCTCTGGAGGATCCGGCGGTTGCTGCTCGCCTCTTCGATCGGTTCGATCCGATTGGTGGCGTGGGGCAGAACATTGTCATCACGCCGAGTTCGGGCCGAACTGCAGCGCAGATGCTGCTCCGGGATTCGGGAATGATTCAAGGAGTTCAACTTGACCACTGATGCAAAGAAGGTGCTTGCTGCACAAGAGTTTTTGGCTTGCGCAATTTGGTGCTTTGACGACGAAGATGATCTTTACCATCCCGTGGTAAGGGTCGATCAACTCCCGGAATCTGAGCGCATGCTGTCAATTCGTGCGACCTTTACTACCCCGCAAGGTAAGTCCTTCTCGGGATATGTAGTTGGGATCGAAAGAGTCTTTTCCTTCGGGTTGTTCGGTGGCGATCGAGTCTTTCACGTCAACATGAATCTGCATGATCTCTCTACCAAACAATTGGATGCGTTCCTTCAATCGCGGCCTGATATGGCAGGGCAGACGGTTGAATCGCTATTCCCATTGAGTTACGTATCCACGATCAACCAAGAGCCGTTCGTTGATTTTAGCGGCCGGTTCGAAGGTCTTTCGAAAGCGAAGCGATAGTCCGGCAAGATAAATCGTTGAAAACGCCCGCCTAGCGCGGGCGTTTTGTTGTTCCAAACACAGAAGCGAATCCGGCGAATGCGGTCAACCTGTCTCCTGTAAACGTTGTTGCTGATACGACTAGTGAAGGCCCTACACTCTTCAGTAACTTGTACCCAGATGATCGCCATTGGCGATCCCAAATTCGTGCCGTTGAATCGGCTTTCGGGTATCAGTGGAAATTTCAACTATGTAGTCACTGAGGACGGCACGCTGCTCGTCGGCAGGAGTGGACATACAAGCTTGACTGGAGGAGCGGATGTGCAGTCTGCTGGAGAGGTACAGTTGCTAAACGGAAATATCCGGTGGATTGATAATTCATCTGGGCATTACCAGCCGTTTGGACCAACTCTCCAACCTGTGACTGAGAATGCGTTCAATAACGCAGGCTTAAACGCCACAGGGACATTTCAGTACAGGAGTTGGCAATGAACAGACGCAATGCGGAGGGTGCCTTGTCAGATCTTGAGTTGCTTAAAGCCGAACTTCTCGCTGCCGAAGGGGTGTTGGATATTGAATACTCTTTCGACAAAGCTGAGCCGTGTTACGTTCGATGTCTTGAAATTATCGACAGAAAGAATGTTAGTCGAGCCGAAGCGGTGGCTTTGATTACGTCGCTTTTTTCGAGTGGTTCTCTTAGCGATGAACCTGTTGCCTTCCTCATGCATAAGCTGCGGTGGCCAGAAGTTAAGGTTTGGGCAGAAGGAGCTCTTCGAGACATGAGAAACCCCAAAGCTAATGGGCGGCCGTTAGAGAAAATCATTGCGGCGTACGATAGCGACTGGGAGAACAGGGTTTTTTATAAATCGTTCTCTCAGGGATAGGGTTAAAGAACGCCCGCCTTGCGCGGGCGTTCTGCTATCTACGCTGTTGAGCCTCCATGTAGGCCCGGAGTATTTCTTGATCCGTGTCTGGAAGCCCTTGCCGCATTGTTTGAAGAACGCTACGACATCGCGATCAAGCCGATGTGCGGCTGCAACTGGTCGGCGGTGGTGACGATGGCACGTTATTCCTGACGCATCTGGGCGAAGCGTTTTCGCCCAATCGCCTGACACAGACGGTGCGCGAGCAGGTGGACGCCGCCAAGCTCGCCAGGTAATCCCGCCACTTCTGATGGCCGTTAAAAGTGGGGGATTACCCGTAGTTCTCAGCCATCGCCGACGGTAGACGAGCCTGTCTCGGAGGCCGAGCTTGAGAGGTTCCAGTCCGAACAATGGAAGGCATTCGTGTTCTCGCCTTTCGTGGGTGCCGTGAAGGGAACCATCAATGGCGTGGCGACGCTGAACCATTACGTCGCATCGGCCTCGAGTCTGTTCGATGCAACTGCGCAAAGCGCGGCCGCTTACCTCACGGGCGGAAGCCAGGATCGCGTATGGGCCCAGGCAAACCAAAAGACCGCTTGGGCGGACGCGCGTGCTCCCGTCGATGTTCCTTTCGAGCTGACGCCCTCCGAGCAGGCCGGTGACTATGCCTCCAGGGTGCTGGGCGGAGCGAAGCTCGCATCCGAGTTGCCGGGACTTCTGGCCGGTGGCTGGCGCCTTGGCCAAGGGATAGTCGCCTCGTTTGGCAGTGCATCGCGCACCGCTGCTGTCGCTGACAGTGCCTCCGCGGCTGAGTCACTTGCCAATGGCGGTGAGGCCGCGGATGCTACAGCGACGATTGCGGCGCAGGCTGCTGACAACATTGTTCTAAGCACTGCAGTTACTGGAGCTGCGGACAGCGCCACTAGCGTCGAGGCGTTGAATCACGCTACGGCACTAGACTTTTATACCAACCAAGCTGGATTCAGTGAAGAGCGTGCTCTTCAACATATTGGAGGTATCGACCTTAGCCAGCCTGTGAACGTTACTACGCTCGACGCCGGCACAAGCCTGCAGCAATATGTTCGTCCAGGGCAAGTTGGAAATTATTTCGCCCCAATCGGAACGACGCCGCTCGAGTCCGGGCTTAGTGTCACAGACCAAACACTAACGATCTTTCAAAATGACAGCCCAGTAACGGCGCTCCAATCAGTTGCTAGGCCTGATTATCTCTATCCACCGGGCGACATAGTGCCAGGCTCGGGTGCTGGCAAAGGGATACAATATTTCGTTCCTAATAAGGCGACTTTTAGGCCTGTGCCATGAATAAATTAAGAGTGAGAAATTAAATGCAAGGGCCATACGCTTCTGAATCTGTCATCAGTCCTGTGCCACCGTCCCCCAACAGTTGGGAAAGCAGGCACGGGTTGGTCCGTGGAAAACAATACCGTGTCGTTAAAGCTTTCGTCGACGCAGATGGGGATGCGCACCCTGTTGGCGAGAAGTGGACATTTATCAGCGCAGATTTTTCAAAGTTTGATGATCAAATTCAAATTGTGGTGCATTTATTGGAAGGCACGGATTGGAAGATTCCGCTCATCTGGAAGTCAGAAATGCAAGCTGTAATAATCGAGCACATACAGAGCTATTTGCAAATCGACTGATTTTCAGGCAGCAAGCGTCGAACGACTCGCGACCCAGGACATCGAGACCCGCGAGACCCGCGCGGCGTTGGGCGAAGATCACGTGCGAAGCTGGAAGTCGTATGACATCCATTATTAATGCGGCGCGGTATTGCCGCTCCAGTGTCGCGGGAGGATGGCAGTGATTGGACGTGAGACCTGCCTTAATCGAAGAACAGATCATCGGCTTTCTGCGTGAAACGATAGTCAGCACGTTCTTCGCAAGAACTTGCGCGTCGCAAACTCGCTTGTAAGGCTTTTCCTACACCAAAATTCTTGTTGCAACCGCTGGGAAGTTGTCGCTAAATCCTCCTGCGCTCTTCACGCAGCGTATGCATCAGCAGTTGGATTTACCAGGGGGAATTTAGTGTTCGCAGTTGTCTTCGTCGATGCCGGCGTGGCGTCGCGTGCTTGTCTGTGCCAGGGAGTGGCCGGCTCGTGGATCGACTGAACCAGCTGCGTGCGTTTGCACAGCAAGATCCGGGCAACGACCGGCTGCTGCTCGATTTCCTTGATGAGCTTCTTGCCGCCGGTCAGTTGGACGAAGCGGCGGATGTCGCGTCACGCGTTTCCGCATCGACGGGTTCGTCCGAACCTGTTGCTTTGCGTAGCGCCCGGCTTGCACTGCAGACCGGCCGTTTCCGCGAAGCGAACTTCCTGCTGGCAGGCTTGCTTGCTGGCGGTCTGGATACGCCTGCGGTTCGCCACGATCTGTCGTTTGCCCGCCTGTGCATGGGCGAGCTGGACGCAGCTGAGGCCACGCTTGCGCCGATGATTCCGCAATCGGTCACGGTGCCCGCCATCGGTTTGCTGCACGCCCGCCTGTTACAACATCGCCGACAGTTCGACGATGCCATGCTCATCGTCCAGGCGGTGTTGGCAGAGAACGCCTCCATGGCAGAAGCCTGGGGTCTACTGGCCATGCTGCACCTGGATCTGGCGCAGGCCGATCAGGCTCGTGCCGCGGCTGAGCGCGCACTTTCCCTACAGACCGGGCAGTCCGACGCCTTGACGGTGTTGGGCACGTTGCACTTGTGGTCGCACGATGCGTCGGCGGCCTATCAGGCATTTTCGGCGATCCTGTCGACCCAGCCCGCGGCGGGCAGGGCGCTTGCCGGTGCGGGCGAGGCCTTGATGTTGCGTGGCGATATCGGTTCGGCGCGTGCGTTCCTGGACCGTGCCGTGAAGTTCATGCCGCAGCATTTGGGCACTTGGCATGCATTGGCCTGGTGCGACCTGCTCGAAGGTGATATCGCCTCTGCCGCGGCGTCGTTCGACCAGGCCATGGCGCTGGATCGGAACTTCGGTGAGACACACGGCGGCCTTGCCGTGATCAGTGCGCTGAACGGTCGTACTGAAGACGCGCGAAGTCAGATCAAGGTGGCCATGCGGCTGGACCCTTCCGGTCGAAACGCACGCTATGCACAGAGTTTGCTGTGGCAGACCGAAGGCCGTGAGCAGGATGCAGCTGCCCTGGTCGAGGGCATCCTGGCCGAGGCTGGGGTGAATGCCCAAGGTGGCGGTGCAGTGTTCATCGGCCGCCTGCGCGACCAGCTTCGGAAGGCTTCGGTGAACTAGGCATGGACGCGGATACCGGGATGCATTTGTTGGCGCAGATGCTGCTGACGGCGGCCAAGGTCTCCGCGCCGATCCTGATCGGTACCTTGCTGGTGGGATTGTTGATATCCGTGGTGCAGGTCGTTACCCAGATCCAGGAAATGACACTCACCTTCATCCCCAAGCTGGTGCTGGTGGTGGTGATGTTCCTGATGCTGGGCTCATGGATGATGGCTGTGGTGGTGGAATTTGCCCGGCATGTGATCGGCATGGCCGCCGGCATGAGCGCGACATGAGTCCGATGTCCTTACCGACGGCGTGGATGCTGGCGATGCTGCGGTTCACGCCGTTGCTGATGGTGCCGGCCATGACACCCTTTAGTTGGGCGCCGGTGCCGGTGCGCGCTGTACTTCTGATAACGCTTTCCGTTCTGCTTGTTGCGGTTATGCCAGCCGTGGCCGAACCGGTGAGCTTGTTCGTCGCCTGTATCTCGGAGCTGGTGACGGGCGCCTGTTTTGGCCTTGCGGTGATGCTGCCGATGGCCGCGTTGAGTCTGCCTGCCCGCTTGCTGGATCTGCAGGCCGGACTGGCATCGGCCAGCTTGTTCAACCCTGCCGTCCAGGGCACCGATTCCTTGCTGGGCACTCTGCTTTCACTGGCCGGCACCCTGGTGTTCTTCGCAGGAGGGTTCCATCTGCTCGTGTTGCGTGGCCTGGTGGCCTCGGCGCGCCTGATGCCACTGGGTGGCCTGGCACGCTCGGCCAGCCTGGATACCTTGCTCGGCCTGTTGGGCTCGCAGTTCGTACTGGGCTTGATGGTGGTGTTGCCGGTGGTACTGGGCTTGTTCGTCATCGACGTGTTCGTGGCCATTGCAAGCCGCTCGATGCCGCAGGCCAATGTCTACTTCCTGGCGCTGCCGCTCAAAGTGGTGGCAATGCTGGTGCTTCTGGCCGCTTCGCTTCGGTTGGCACCGGCGTTGATCGGCCGCCTGTTTCAGGACGCGTTGACGCGTTCGGCTAGTCTTGTGGGCACCTGAGATGGCCGAGACCCAGGGCAAGACCGAGCAGCCAACCCATCACCGCCTGCAAGAAGCACGGGGCAAGGGGCAGGCTGCCAAGAGTACTGAGCTCACTTCCGTGGTAACGCTTGCGGTATTCCTGATGGCGTTCTCCTCGGGTCTGGTTGGCCTGGCCCGGGCTTGCGCCGCGGCCATGCGGTCATCGATCGCCATGGCTGGCGCCGCGCCCACTTTTGGCGAGGGCTTCGCACATTGGATCGGCGGAAATTTTGCGCCGGTGGGGCAGGCGCTTTTGCCGGCGGTGCTGGCTCTGGTGGTCTCGGCGGTAGCTGCGAACGTGCTGCAAACAGGTGGCTTGTTGTCTATAACGCCGCTGCAGCCGGACATGTCGCGGATGAACCCTGTGCAAGGATTCAAGCGCATTTTTTCACTACGCACGGTGTGGGACCTGGCGCGCCTGGTGATCAAGCTGGGCGTGCTGGTGGCCTTGATGGCCTGGTTGATCCGCGCCAACTGGCCGATGTTGCTGGCCAGCGCCGCGGCGCCCGTGGACGCAGTTCCCTCGCTGCTGGCCGGATTGTTCGGACGGGTTACCGGCTGGATGTTGACCGTGCTGGGCCTGATTGCCGTACTTGATGTCATTTATTCCCGACGGGAGTTCCTGCGCAAGATGCGCATGAGCCGTACCGACATCAAGGATGAGCACAAGCGCACCCAGGGTGACCCGGCCATCCGGTCGCGGCGCCGACGTCTGGCACGCGAGATGCTGTCGCGGATCAAGGCCGTCGCGCGCGTGCCTTCGGCCGATGTCATCGTTACCAACCCGACACACGTGGCGGTGGCATTGCAGTACCGCAAGCAGCGCATGGCGGCGCCGATCGTGCTGGCCAAGGGCGCGGGGCTGATGGCGGTGCGCATTCGCAAGGTGGCCGCACGCAGCGGTGTTCCTGTGGTGCGGTCGCCGGCACTGGCGCGCGCGTTGTTCTCTGATGTGGGCATCGACCAGCCTGTCTCGGCGGGCCACTACACCGAAGTGGGTGCGCTCTATCGCTGGGTGATGTCCCGCCCGGGCCACAAGGTGCTGTCATGAGCGGCGGCATGCGTTGGTTGAGCGGGAAGCAGGATATCGCGCTTGTCGCAGCGGTGATTTTCATCCTGACGATCCTGTTTGTGCCGATCCCCGCGGGGTTGCTGGATTTCCTGCTGATCGTAAATTTCAGCGTGGCCTTGTTGATCCTTCTGCTGACCTTCCTTACCGATTCACCGTTGAGCTTCTCGACCTTCCCGTCGCTGCTGTTGATCACCACATTGTTCCGGCTGGGCCTGAATGTTTCGGCCACGCGCCTCATCCTGGGCGGGGGCAGCGCCGGTCACGTGATCGCCGCAGTGGGATCGTATGTGGTCGGCGGCAATTACGTAATTGGCCTGGTGGTGTTCCTGATCCTCGTGGTCGTGCAATACGTGGTGGTAACCAGCGGCGCGGGACGCGTGGCGGAAGTGGCGGCGCGTTTTACCCTGGACAGCATGCCCGGCAAGCAGATGAGCATCGACGCCGACATGAACATGGGCCTGATCGACGAGGTCGAGGCCCGACGCCGGCGCAGCATGATCGAGCGTGAGGCCAACTTCTATGGCGCGATGGATGGCGCCACCAAGTTCGTCAAGGGCGATGCCATCGCCGGCATCATCATCCTTCTGATCGATATCCTCGGTGGCTTATCCATCGGCATGCTTCAGCACGGCATGCCCTGGACCGAAGCTGTACACCGCTACACCTTGCTGACCGTGGGCGATGGCATCGTTACCCAGATTCCGTCCCTGGTGATCGCGGTGGCTACCGGCATCATCATCACCCGCGCAGCTTCGGACGCCGAGCTGGGTGGCGAGATCGCCCGTCAGGTGCTTTCCAATCCGCGCACGCTGCTGGTGGTGGGTGTGACCTTGCTGGTGCTGATGTTGCTGCCCGGGCTGCCGGTGCTGCCAGTGGCCGTGGTGCTGCTGGCGATCGGTGGACTGCTTTACCTGGCACGCCGCAGCAAGTCCGGTGCACCGGATCCCGGTGAATCGTCGATCGAGGTGTTGTCCAAGCCGGCCGAGGACGACTTCTACAAGTCGTTGGCGATTGATGCGCTGGAGTTGCGCATCGGGCAGGGACTGGCCGCCGCGTTGCGTGAACGGAGCACCGGGATTACCGAGCGAATCCAGGGCTTGAGGAAGCAGTTCGCGCTTGATTTTGGTTTTGTGCTGCCCTCGGTGATGACGCGCGATATGGCCGCTGGAACCATTGGCGACCTGAGCTACCAGGTGATGCTTCATGGCAACCGCATCGGGCAGGGCGAGCTGCAGTTTGGTAGCGTGCTGGCGATCAATCCCGGCGGCCAGCGGCCGAAGCTGGAAGGTCGGGAAACCCGAGATCCTGCCTACGGCTTGCCAGCGCAGTGGATCCACACCGAAAGCCGCCAGTTCGCCCGTGGGGCGGGCTACACCCTGGTCGACACCGAGACGGTGCTGATCACCCATCTCAATGAACTGTTCAAGCGGCATGCAGCTGATCTGCTGACCCGTGCCGAAGTAGAGCAGTTGGCGATTCGGTTGAAAGAGCGCCAGGCCAGCCTGGTCGACGAGCTGGTGCCGGCGGTGATGTCGTACAGCGATATCCAGAAAGTGCTTCAGGTGCTGCTGCGCGAGCAGGTGAGTATTCGACCGCTGGAAACCATTTTCGAGGTACTGGTGGACGCCGGCAAGACAGTCAAGCAAGCCGACGACCTGGCCGAACGCGTGCGTGAGCGCCTGGGCGCCGGCATTTGCCAGAAGGCCAGCAACGACCAGGGTGAGCTGCATGTGCTCACCCTGGCGCCTGATTTCGAACGCTCGATGCTGCAGGCCATGCGTCAACGTGAAACCCCTGGGGTGCTGCTGCCCGATCCGGGCCAACTTGATGGCTTGCTGGGCAACCTGGCCCGCCAGGCCGACGCCATGCTCTCCCGCAGCATGGCACCCGTATTGCTTTGTCCGTCCGTATTGCGGCGGCATGTGCGCAGCTTGATCCAGCGCTCGCTGCCGCACGTTACCGTCATCGGTATCAATGAGTTGCCCAATACGGCGGTGGTACGTGCCTTTGGCACCGTCACGCCTGTGTTGCAAGGAGCATAAGCATGGTCGATCCGATCAGTGGCATGGTCCGTTATCTCAGTGCCGACGTGCAGGCGCTCGATACCCTGGGCCAGAATGTTGCCAACCTCACCACGCCGGGCTTCCGCGCGTTGCAACACGTGGCCAACTTCGGCGATAGCCTGATGTCTTCGGACAAGGTCGATACGCGCGATGGCGCCCTTTTGCATACCGGCCGCTCGTTGGACGTTGCCTTGCAGGGGCCGGGTTTCTTCCAGGTCAGCGCCAACGGCGAGACCTTCCTGACACGCGATGGCCAATTCAAGCTCACCAGCGATGGCCAGTTGGTCGACGCGATGGGGCGCGCGGTCATGGGTAGCGGCGGACCGATCAGCCTGGACACCGACGCAGTGACCATTGGCGAGGACGGCGCCATCCGCAATGGCGAGGATGTGCTCGACAACCTGGTGCTGGTGGATGTAGCCGATGCCAGCCAGTTGCGTTCGATGGGCGGCAATGTCTACGCCGCCAGCGGCGATCTCTCAGCCGCCGAACCGCATGTCCACCAGGGCGCGCTGGAAGGCTCCAACGTGGACCCGGGACACGAGATGGTGCGGCTGATGGAAGTGATGCGGCACGCCAGCTCCGTCCAGCACGCGATCTCCACCTATCACAGCGCCCTTTCATCGGGCATCGACCAGCTTGGCAAGGATTCCTGACCCATGATCGACGCGCTTTATATCTCCGCCAGCGGCCTGAGTTCGCAGCAGCAACAGATCGACGTGATCTCCAACAACCTGGCCAACATGCAGACCCCGGGTTACAAGCGCTCGCGCGTGGCCTTCACCGATGTCACCGGCACCACGGCCGGTCAGGCGCAGCAGGGCCTTGCGACCAATGCGGTGGGGGCCGGCGCGCAGATTACCGATACCTCGCCGGTGATGCTCGATGGCACCCTGCAGCAGACCAGCAACACCTGGGATATCGCCATCCAGGGCGCAGGCTTCTTCGAAATTCAGCCCACTGGTGATGTGGGGCAGGATGGCCAGCGCCTGTATACCCGTGCCGGGCAACTCAAGGTGGACAGCGACGGTTACCTGGCCACCGTCGGTGGTCAGCGCCTGGCGCAGAACATCCAGGTGCCGACTGACGCGAAGAACATCGTCATATCCAGCACCGGTGAAATCAGCGCCACCCTGGGCAGCGACCAGCAGACCTCGATCATCGGCAACCTGGAACTGGCTACCTTCACCTCGCCCGAAGCCCTGCGTTCGGTTGGTGGCAACGACTATGCGGTGACGCCGGCGTCCGGTGACGCCTCGCTCGGCAAACCAGGCGATGCCGGCGTCGGCACCGTGACCCAGGGCTACGTGGAAGGCTCCAACGTGGACCTGGTGACCGAGATGTCGGCCCTGGTCCTGGCCCAGCGTGCTTATCAGCTCAATGCGCGGGTGTTGCAGGCTTCTGACACCATCCTGGACACGATCAACAACCTCAACCGATGAGAACCTGGCTCTTCATCGCAATGATATCGACAGCCGGCGTGGCGATCGCGGCCGACGCCGGCCCGAACGAGGCCGTGACAGTGGCACGCGCCGCGGTGCAAACCCGGCTTGGCCCGGCTTACCACGACGTGCACCTGGATGTGACGGCGGCGCCGATTCATGCCGGCGTGCCGGGGACTACCTATCACGCCATGCCGATCCAGGGGAAATTTCCGCGTGCACGCTTGACGGTGATGGTGCAGGTCTGTGCGCCGAATCACGGTTGCAAGGCGCAGGCGGTGGGCTTTGCCCTGACGGCTCATGCCGAAACGCTGGTTTATACCGACAGTGCGGCTTCGCATACGCCGGGCAGCCTGCTGGTGATCGAGCCGGGCACCGTGGATGTGGTGGCTATGCATGGCGCGCCGCTGGCATCGCGCGATGCCGTCCGCGAT
Organism: Pinirhizobacter sp.; assembly: GCF_036499745.1. NCBI lineage: Bacteria > Pseudomonadati > Pseudomonadota > Gammaproteobacteria > Lysobacterales > Rhodanobacteraceae > Pinirhizobacter > Pinirhizobacter sp. Next base: position 142,605 of record NZ_DASYDG010000026.1, on the reverse strand, counting down.
ATGAGGTTGCGTCGCGCTGTGCGGGCAGGTGGGGCGGCGAGCCTGGAGGACTTCGAACCAGTGCCGGACGTGGATGACCGCCAACGCGTCACCCTGGTCGCCGAAGCCGGCGCGATCACCATCGAGAGCTCCGGCACCGCCATGCGGTCGGGCAACCGGGGTGACCAGGTGCCGGTGCAGGTAGCCGGAGCGACCGAGCCGGTGCGTGGCGTGGTGACCGGTCGAGGGGTGGTGCATGTCGCGCGCTGACGCTTTCATGGCCGGTTTATTGTTGCTCACCGCTTCGCCGTCGGCCGCAGCCATGCAGCCAGGTGGCGGCATGATCGATCCCACCAGCTATCACGGCCTTGCCGAAGACCGCCGTGCGCATCGCATCGGCGATACCTTGACCGTGGTCGTGGTGGAGACCTCCCGCGCCTCGGCGGCGGCCAACACGGCATCGGGTAACGATGTGGCCTTCAACGCCGGCTTGCGCACGCAGAGCCGCAATCATTCCGGCGCCTTGAGCCTGGGCGCCAGCGACACCGGCACTGGCCAGACCACGCGTTCGGGCGCGGTGCAGACCCAGTTGGCGGTGCGAGTGGTCGGCCTGGACGACAACGGCACCTTGCATATCCACGGCGAGCAGTCGGTGGTGGTCAACGGCGAGACCCAGCACATCGCGCTCAATGGCGCGGTACGCCCGGAAGATATTTCCTCGGCCAATACGATCCTTTCCAACCGCATCAGCGAGGCCCGGATCGAGTTCACCGGGCGCGGTGATGTGAGCGAGCCGCAGCGGCGAAGCATCATCTATCGCTTCACCAAGTGGTTGGGACTGATATGAGGCGCCTGCTGGTTTTGTCGCTTTCCTGTTGCTGCGTCGTTGCCGTGCATGCGCAGCGGCAGGGTTTCGTCGGTGTGCGCCTGAAGGAGATCGCCCGCACCGAGGGCGTTCAGGACAACGCCCTGGTGGGCTATGGCCTGGTCGCGGGTCTGGCCGGTTCCGGTGATAGCAACCGCAACCATGCGACCTTGCAGTCGGTCGCCAATACCTTGAGCCACTTTGGCGTAAATGTTTCCACGGACGATCTCAATAGCCGCAACGTCGCCGCGGTGATGGTCACCGCCACCTTGCCGGCTTTCGCCGAGCCGGGGCAGAAGCTGGATGTTTCCGTCGCGTCGATCGGCGATGCACGAAACCTTTCCGGCGGCACCCTGGTGCTGGCACCACTTGACGGCCCCGACGGTCAGACCTACGCCCTGGCGCAGGGCGCGATCTCCACCGGCAGTTACAAGGTGCAATCCTTCGGCAGTTCGGAGCAGAAGAATCACCCCACGGCCGGCCAGATCCCCGAGGGCGCCACCGTGCAGCGCGGTGCGCCCCTGGGCGACATGGGCAATGGCAGCGTGGTGAACGTCATTCTGTACCAGCCGGATTTCACCACGGCCAGCCGCGTGGCCCAGGCGTTGCAGCGTTCGATACCGGGTGTGCAGGCCACGGCTGCGCATGCCGGCAAGGTCGTGGTGAAATTCCCGAATGCGGGAAGCCCGGTGCAGGAAATCGCCGCCATCGAGAACGTGATGGTCGAGCCCGACCAGGTAGCGCGAGTGGTGGTTAACGAGCGCACAGGCACGGTGGTTTCCGGTGGCGATGTGCGCCTGGCCAGCGTGACGATTTCCCAGGGCGACCTGAGGATTTCCATCAAGACCGACTATCTGGTGAGCCAGCCCGACGGCGTTTATGTGAACAGCGGTCGCGGCGTGCAGACCGCTGTGGTGCCGGAATCGAAGATCAAGGTCAACGAGGACGATGCCCGCCTGGTGAACCTGCCCAATGGCGCCACGGTATCCGACCTGATTGGCGCGCTACGCGAGATCCATCTTTCCACCCGCGACGTCATCACCGTGTTGCAGTCGATCAAGGCTGCCGGTGCACTGCGTGGCGAACTTCTGATCCAGTAGGACCAAGCGATGATTGCCTCGAACGATCTCACCGTCCAGGCTGTGCGCCTGGGAATGGACATGGCCACCCGGCGGGTGGAGTTGGCCAGCCACAACGTGGCCTATGCCAACGTGCCCGGCAGCAAAGCCGAACGCGGCAATTTCGACCAGGCCATCGGGCTTTTGCAGCGTGTCGCCGCCCATGACGACGTCCGGCCCGAAGCGCTCGCCTCCGCCGACCTGAGCCAGATGGCGACCGATGCCAACAAGAGCGTGAGCCTGGACGACGAGGTGAGTGACATGGCCATGGCCAGTGCGCATTACCAGGCCTTGTCCGAGGTGCTCAATCGCCACTTCGGCCTGATGAGCCTGGCCCTCAGCGGAGACCAGGGATGAGTACCGAATCGATCTTCGCTATCACCCGTTTTGGCCTTGATACCGAGCGGGCGCGCATGGAAACGGCCAGCATGCGCATCGCCAGTTCCGATGTGCCGTTGGCCAAGCGCTTGGCGGCCTCAACCGGCCAGGATTTCGCCGACAAAATCGGCGCGCCTGTCAGCGAGCAGGATGGCCACCCGGTGCTCGACCCGGCCAATCCCGCGGCAGCGGCGGACGGCACGGTGTCGATGCCCAGCGTCGACCTGGCCCAGGAGATGACCAACTTGATGTCGGCCCAGCGCGCCTATGAAGCCGACATCCGCGCCTTCAACACCTTGCACGGGATGTTGATGAAATCCCTGGATATCGGCCGCTGACCATGATCGAACCTATCGCACCACTTTCTTCCCTGGGCTCGCTGGCGAGCCTCGACGCCGCACCTGGCGCCATGCATCCGATCGATACAGGTCACGGCTTCGCCGACGCCGTGGGCAAATCGCTGGTGGCCACCAATGACAGCCTCAATGCTGCCGACGATGCGGCCCGCGTCCTCGCCGCGGGCGGAGACATGCCCGTGCACGAGGTGATGATCGCCATGGAAAAAGCTCGCCTGGACCTGCAGTTTGCCGTGCAGGTGCGTAATCGCGTGGTAGCCGCCTACCACGATGTCGTCAACATGCAGGTCTGAGCAACGTCATGGCATGGATCCGTTCGTTTTGGGATGACCTGAGCACCGCGCGTCGCGTCCTCCTGCTCGTGGGCGTGTTGCTGATCGTCGGTATCGCCTGTGCCTTCGGCTGGTGGAGTACGCGCACCTCGTATGGGGTGCTTTTCAGCGGGCTGCGCCCGGTCGACGCGGCCGAGATCGCCACCAGCCTGGACACCATGCAGGTGCCGCATCATTTCGCCGAAGGTGGCGCGACCTTGCTGGTGCCCGATGACCTGGTCTACGACACCCGCATGAAGCTGGTGGCGCAAGGCGTGCCGCATGGCGGCAGCGTCGGCTTCGAGGTATTCAAGGATTCCGACTTCGGCGTCACCGAATTCGCGCAGCGGGTGAATTACCAGCGAGCGTTGCAAGGTGAACTCGAGCGCACCATTTCCGCATTGCCGGTGGTGCAGGCCACACGGGTGCACCTGACCTTGCGCCGTGCCTCGATGTTCGAGGGGCGGGACGAGCCGTCCAAGGCTTCCGTTAGCCTGGACTTGAAGCCGGGCAGCCAGCTGACACCTGCCCAGGTCGCCGGTATCGAACGGCTGGTGGCCTCCGCCGTGGAAGGTTTGAGCCCCGATGCAGTAACCGTGCTCGGTCCGGGCGGTGCGGTGCTTTCGGGCAACGGCAACAGCATGGCCGATCGTACCGATGAACAGGCACGCATCGAAGACAGGCTTCGCCAGCGTATCGACGCCGTCCTGCGACAGGCGCTCGGTGCATCGACGGGCTGGACCTCCACGGTCGATGTCCAGCTCAACTACGACAAGATCAAACAGCTGCGGGACAAGCTTGTTCCACAGGGCAAGGACGGCAATGGCCTGCTGACCCGGCAAAAGACGGTCAACAGCCACGCCACGCCCACCGCCGATGCCGATGGCAGCCACCCGGTGACAGGTTCCGGCGAGCAGGAACTGGAATACGCGCACGGCCACGAGCAAGAAGAAGTGGACGTGGCGCCTGGCCGCATCGCACGGATTTCCGTGGGCATCCTGGTGCCGGCGCGCACGGCGCCAGCGACCATGTCCAGTCTGGAAAAGATCATCGGCGATGCGGCTGGCCTGGATTCCACGCGCGGGGATCGTCTCGATATCGCCGCGGCCGGTGCGCCGGCGATAGCTGCGGTACCCGTGGCCACGCCACGAATGATGCCAGTGGCGTCGAGCCCGGTGCGGCAGCCGATCGGTTCGATTCCGTCCATGCCCTGGTGGGTATGGGCATCGGGTGCAGGCGTCTTCCTGCTGACCGGCATGGGCGCAGGCGTGGCCATCGTCGGTCGTCGCCAGCCGGCGCGGCTCGCCCTGCAGGAGCGCGAGCGGCTACTGGTGGAAATCCAGCATTGGATCGAAACGCCGGAGCAGGTGCGGTGAGTGCCGGTCTGCGCCTTGCTGCTGCCCGGATGGCACCCCTGCACCCGAGCGACCGTGCCTGGTTGTTGAAGAGGCTGCCCGCCGCAAAAGCCGAGGCGTTGCGACACCTGCTTGCCGAGCCACGGCTAAGCAAGCTGGCCGGGCGAGGTGCCGAATTGTCGTCGCGCCTGTCTTTGGCGAAGCCTGCGGAGGCTTCCACGGATGTGGTTGATCCCGCCGTGGCCGTGATCGCGGGCATGCCACAGGATTGGGCCTTGCTGGCCCTGGCCAGCCTGCCAGCGGTACACCGGGTACGTTGCCTTGATGCGCTGCCGGGCAAGCTTGTCGCCGCGGCGGCCGCGTACACATGGCCTGACGCCGACAGCATGCCGCTCCAACTTCGCCAGACCATCAGCCGTTGGCTGGAAGGCGAGGCCGCAGCATGAGTGGCTCGGGCGAGTTCGCGCGCCGCATGCAGGCGGCCGATGTGGTGTCAGGGCAGGGGCGCCGTCTGGCCGCCGCGACCGCGGGGGTCCGGGTTAGCGAGGACGAACTCGACCATGCGGTGGGTTTCGAGCGCGGTTATGCCGACGGCTTGCGGCAGGCGCGCGTGCGCGTGGAAGCCGAAGCTCACGAAGACCGCCTCGCCTTCGAAAGCGATGCCCAAGCCCGGTTGGATGAGGCTCTTTCCGAGGCTGCCAGCGCCCGTGACGGCTGGTTGGCCGGTGCCGTGCAATGGCAGGCGGAGTTGGACAGCGATCGCTGCTGGGCCGAATCGCTGGCCGTCGAACTCGCCTTCGCGGCCGTGACGCGTCTTCTGGGCGAACAGGCCGACGGTGCCGAACTCGTCGAAAAATGGGTGACCCATGCGCGGCGGGACATCGGCGTCGCTATTCAGCGCGTGGATGTCTCGCCGGTGGATCATCAGGCCGCATCGCTTGCACTGGCCGGCATCGAGGTGGTCGCCGATGAAGCTCTGGCTGCCGGCAGCTTCGTGCTGCTAGGGCCGCGCGGTCGTTATGACGCAGGCGTCGCGACTCGCCTGGACCTCCTTAAGCAGGCCTTGCTCGATGGCTTGACGCCACATCGCCCATGACCGCTTCGACCCTCCGCCAGGCCATCGCCGATATGCCCGCTGCCTTGCGCGAGGGTGAAGTGGTGGCATGCAACGGCCTGGTGATCGAGGCGACCGGCCCCGACGCTCGACTTGGTGAAGCCTGCGAGCTGGTCAGTCGTCATGGCGGCACACCGGCGCTGGCCCAGGTGGTGGGTTTTCGCGATGGCAAAGTATTGTTGATGCCCTATGGCAGTATCGATGGCCTGCGGCCGGGTGATCGTTTGCGCGCCACGGGTGGCAGCCTACGTATTCCCGTTGGGCCTGCCTTGCTGGGACGCGTGATCGATGCCTTCGGCCAGCCGATTGACGGCAAGGGTCCCTTGGCAGCCTCGGCCCATTATGAAGTCCACCGTGCGCCGATCGAGCCGCTGCGTCGTCGCGATGACGACCAGGTGCTGGAAACTGGCGTGCGTGTGATCGATACCTTGGTGACCATGGGCAAGGGCCAGCGCCTGGGTGTTTTCGCCGGCTCCGGCGTGGGCAAGAGTACCTTGCTCGGCATGGTGGCACGGCATGTCCGCGCGGATGTCACGGTGATCGGCCTGATCGGCGAGCGCGGCCGCGAGGTCGGCGATTTCGTCAGCCATGCGCTGGGGCCGGAGGGTTTGCGCCGTGCCGTGGTGGTCGCTGCCACCAGCGACCAGCCTGCCCTGGTGCGCGCGCACGCCACACACGCCGTGCACGCCATCGCCGAGTACTTTCGCGACCAGGGCGCGGACGTGATGTTAATGGTTGATTCGGTCACCCGGTTCGCCATGGCCCAGCGCGAGATCGGTCTGGCGGCGGGTGAGCCACCCACCTCGCGCGGCTATCCACCTTCGGTCTTCAACAGCCTGCCAAGACTGGTCGAGCGCGGCGGCGCGCTGAAATCCTCAGGTTCCGTATCTTGCATCTATAGCGTGCTGGTGGAAGGCGACGACATGAACGAACCTGTCGCTGATCATATGCGTGCCTTGCTGGACGGCCACATCGTGCTGTCGCGCGATCTGGCCCATCGCGGCCAGTTGCCGGCGGTGGATGCGTTGCAGAGCATCAGCCGCTGGATCGGCCGCCTGGCAACACCCGACGAGGAGCGCCTCGCCTCACAGGCGCGCGCACTGCTGGCTACCTTCGAGGCCTCGCGTGACCTGATCGACATGGGCGCCTGGCAGCGTGGTGCCAACCCACAGCTCGACCGGGCTGTGGACTGCGTGCCGGGCCTGCTGGAAATTTTTCGACAGTCACCTCGCGATAGTCACGGGCGTCAGGCCGGCCTGCATGCGCTGGCCCGTATCGTTGGTGAGGTGGCGGCATGAGCACGCGCCGCATCCGCCTGGCCGAACGCATGGCCGCGATGGCCGGATTCCGCGAAGACAACGAACGCCAGGCTCTGGCGCTGGCCAATGAGCACGCGCGGCAAGCCGCCGAAGAGGAACGCCGGCGTGCCGCCGCACTCATCGCGATCGACCTGGCCCGCATGCACGCCTTGGAGAATTCCGGTGACCTCGCCCGTTACGCCTTGCTTAGCCAGATGAGCTGGGCCGCCGACCACGACCATCATCGCGCCAGTAGCGCTCGGGTCGACGCTGATCTGAAAGCCGAACAGGGCGCGCAAACCTGGGCCGCCGCGCGTAGCCGTCACGAGGCGCTCGACGACCGTGCGGAAGAAATGAACACCGCTTATCGCCTCGATCTGCAGACCCGCGAGGTCGCTGACGCGATGGACCGGTGGTTGGCGAGGCGGCCATGACCGTGTCCGGCCTGGAAGTAAGCCTGGCGTTACCGCAAACGGCGGCACCGGCCAAACCTGTGCGCGAGCCATCGAAGCCTGAGCACGGTGAGTTCTCACGGCACCTATCCGACGACGATCATGGTGGCAGCGATCACCAGTGGGCTGTACCTCCCGTCGGCGGCGCGCCGGGCGAACAAGGCCTTATGTTCTCCACCCCCGTGGCCCAGGTCGTGGCGTCCGCTGGTCAGGCAAGCCATGACGCCGTGCTCGCCGGCGTCAACGGGCGACTCTTTCCCTTCGGTGTGCACGCGGGGGCCTACCTGTCCGAAGTGGATCCGTCCACGCCGGAAACCGCTGACGAGTCGGCAACCCTGGGGCAGGCTGCCCTCATGCCGCTCGGCTTCATTTCCGAGGCCGCGGTGGCTTCCTTGCCCGAAATAGCCAAAAGCCCAGTGCAAACAGGGCGACCCGCGGGTACGGCCATGTCGCTGGTGGCGCCAACAACGGGCACAGAAGCAGCGGCGGCCGAAGAAGAGGTTGCCAATACACAGGCCAATAACGCTTCGATAGCCGTCGCGCCCTGGTCACCGAGCCTGTTGCGCGTCGTCGACGGCGCCCATGGCCGCACGGTGTGGCTGCGCGATTTTCATCTCGATGCCGACGGCGTGGACGAGGCGAGTCGTCGGCTTGCGGTGTCAGCCGGCGGTTCGTCGCGGCCGGTGGCACGTGTCGTGATCAACGGACAGGAAACCTGGCGGGCGGATAGCGCGCCGACGAACAAGGGGCAGGGCAATGGCAGTTGATTCGATCGGCTCGGTGCTTGGCAGCAGCGCCACCACCTCAGGCATCAATGACAAAGTGATCAACCAGGACGACTTCATCAAGTTGTTCGTCAGCGAACTGCAGTTCCAGGATCCGATGCAGCCGCTGGATAACAGCCAGTTCCTTCTGCAGATGTCGCAGTTTGAAAGTATCGAGCTTTCAAGCGAAACGAACGAAGGTGTGCAGAACCTGCTTTCGATGGGGTCGTCGGACCAATCGATCAGCCTGCTCAACCACTCCGTCCAGGTCACCGGCAGTGATGGCGGCACCAGTACCGGGAAGATCAGCGCAGTGCAGTTCACCAGCAGTGGTGTCTCACTTTCCGTGACCGATGCCAACACAGGCGGCGTGACTACTAACGTCCGGTTGTCGCAAATCAGCTTGGTCCAACCTTAAGGAAACGCCGACATGCTGCAAGCACTCTACAACGGCCTGTCCGGCCTGCTCGGGTTCTCGAAAGACCTTGACAACATCGGCAACAACATTTCCAACATGAATACGCCCGGATACCGGGGGAGCAGCGCTTTCTTCGAGAATAACGTCGACAACGAAGGAAGCGGCCTCAGCAAGGAATTCACCAACACCAGCGAAGGCGACCTGGAGCAGACCGGCACCGACACCGATGCTGCCATCCAGGGCCAGGGCATGTTCGTGCTGCGCGATCAGAACGGCACGCAATACTACACGCGGTCGGGCCACTTTCAGTTCAATGCCGATGGTTACCTGGTGGACGACAACAGCGGCTACAACGTCGCTGCGCTAAATGCATCGGGCGGGTTGACGGATTTCTCAATCACGCCGTATCAAACATTGCCTCCGGTGGCGACCACCGCGGTTAAATTTACTGGCAATCTGGCGCCTGGCGATACCAGCCAGAAGGTGACCGGCCTGCAGGTTTACGACGCGTCCGGCGGCGTGCATTCGCTTACCGCAACGCTGACCAACAACAAGGCAGTGACCACTGGCAGCTGGCTGGTATCGGTGACCGACGAAAGCGGCGCGGTGGTCGGCAGCGGCGAGATCCGCTTTGATCCCAGCGGTGCAATCACGGCCGGATATACCTCGATGACGCTCCACCTTGCCTATAACGGCAGCACCCAGGCCGTGGCATTGAGCTTTGGCACCGCCGGTGCCTTCAACGGCACGACCCAGATCAACGGCGCCGCCTCCAGCATCGGCGGCAAGGTCGCCGATGGCCACGGGGTGATCGGCATCTCGTCCTATGCCTACGACGATGCCGGCAACCTGCAAATCACCTATACCGACGGAGAGACCAAGCAGGGTCCGCAACTGGCCCTGGCGGATGTTGCCGACGAGCAGCAACTCCAGCTGCACGAGGGCGCCATGTACGTTGCGCCGCCGGGGTTATCCGTGAACTACGGTAAGGCCTCCGATGCAAAATTCGGCAGCATTACCGGCGGCAGCCTGGAATCGTCGAACGTAGACCTGACAACCGAGCTGACCCAGATGATCATCGTGCAGCGTGGCTACCAGGCCAGCTCGCGCGTGCTCACTGTCACCGACGCCATGTTGCAGCAGCTGTATTCGGCAACGGGAGGCGGCGGTGGCTGAGTCATTTGCCTGGATCGGTGCCAGTCGCCAGATATCCTTGCGCGCGGCCGTGGGGGAAAGCATTGCCGCATGGTGGGGCCGCTGGGCCACTCTGCCTTGCGCGTTGCTCGAAGTCGACCTGGACGAATTGCCGGCGGGTCATCTGCAAGTGGGCCGAGAGGGCGACGTTGCCGTACAGGTCCGTGGCTCGCTGGCGAAGATGCTTCTTGGACTGGAGGGCGACGAGCAGGGGTTGCCGGCCGTGGTATGTGACCAGGCCATGCGCGACCTGCTGGAATGCCTGGGTGATGGCGCGGATGCGGATCCTTCCGCGCGTAGCCTGGACATTCTTCCCGCGCGCCTCGTCGACGAGCGCCTCGGCGCCTGTCGCATCGCGTGGCTCGATACGCATGGCCACGGCCTGGCGATCTGCCTGGCGCGACCAGCTGTCGATCGCATCGTGCCGACACTCGCGCGCACCACTGGCCCAGCCATGACGACACGCCGCGAACTGGTCGCCACCCGGGCCGTGGCCTTGCGCGCCGAACTCGACCTGGGTTCGATCGGCCTGGGCGAACTGCGTGGCTTGCAGCCGGGCGACGTGCTGCTTACCCGGGCGCCGCTGGAGAGGCTGGGCCGCCTGATCGTGGCATCCACCGGCCACGCCCTGGCTGAGACCCATCTTGGTCAACATCAAGGCAAGCGAGCGATCCAGCTCGCCGGCCCGCTTTCATCGGAGTCTCCTGCATGAACACTCTCCTCGTCGAACCGCTGCTGCTCGAACCACTGGCCGATGCGCCGGATCTGATCGGACCGGCCCTGGTCACCGAAGACCTCGGCCTGATCGGCCATGTCCAGGTCAAGCTCACCGCCGTGCTGGGCGAGACCGAGCTGAGCGTTGGCGATCTCTATGGCTTGCGTCCGGGCAGTGTGCTGACACTGGATCAGGCGCTGGACCAGGCCATCGTGCTCAAGCTCGATGGCAAGCCAGTCGCCACCGCCAACCTTGTCGCGGTGGGCGACTGCTTCGGCGTCCAGGTGGTCAGCATCCTGTGATTGCGCCCGCGGCGGCGGCTTCGGCCGCCATTCCTTTCAGCCCGGCCTCCAGCGGGATTGCCGGCGGGAACTTCATCGGCCTGGGCGTGGCTGTGGTGCTGCTTGCCCTGGCTTGGGCAGGGCTGTGGTTCGCGCGTTCCCGTGGCTGGATGAGTGGCGGCGTGAGACAGCCCGCCAAAGCAAACGGCTTGATGGTGCATGAGCGGCTTCGTTTGAGTTCGACCTGCACGGCGTTTTTGGTCGGTAATGACGAACAGCGCGTGCTGGTGGTGGAGTCGCGGCACCAGATACGCGTGCAGGCGTGGCCGGGTACGACTGATACGGTCGGCTTGCCGCTGGCCGGGGACCGGTGAGCCGGATGCGTCCTTTGCTCGCCTGGTTGGTTGGCGCGGGCCTGTTGCTGGCGGCGGCGCCCGTCTTGGCCGATCCACTGCGTGACGCCTTGGGACAGGGCACTGATCTGGCCGCGCCGCTGCGGCAGCTTGGCCTTCTTACCGCGCTGTCCCTGCTGCCGGCGATCCTGATCGCCATGACATCGTTCACCCGCATCGTCATTGTTTTGTCGATGGTGCGCAGCGCGCTCGGCCTTCAGCAGACGCCGCCCAACGCCGTGCTGATCACCTTGTCGCTGTTTCTTACCTTGTTCTCGATGATGCCTGTACTGCAATCGGCCAAGGACCACGCCGTGGATCCCTGGATGAACAAGAGCATGGACACCGTCACCGCGGTGCAGGCCGGCTTCGTCCCCTTCAAGGCATTCATGATCCGGCAGACCCGGGAAAGCGACCTGCGCGCCGTGGTCGACATGGCCGGTGCGCCCCAGCCGAAGACGCTGGCAGATGTCCAGGCCCTGCATCTTGTGCCTGCTTTCATGATCAGCGAGCTGCGCACCGCCTTCCAGATTGGCTTCGTGATCTTCCTGCCATTCCTGTTGATCGACCTGGTGGTGGCGGCCATCCTGATGGCCCTGGGCATGATCATGGTGCCGCCGGCCACGGTGAGCCTGCCGCTGAAAGTGTTGCTGTTCCTGTTGATCAACGGTTGGGTGCTGGTGGCCCAGGCCGTGCTTGGAAGCTATCGCCACTGACCATGCTCGACACGCCCACGCCCACCATCACGGACGATGATCGTCCCGCGCTGTGGCAGCGCTGGCGCGGCGAGCGCGACGCCCTGGCGCGCGATGCCCTGGCGATGCGCTATGCGCCCTGGGCGCGGCGGATTGCCCGGGACGTGTTCATGCGCTGTCGGGGACGCAGCAGCGATTGGCCGGACTACGTCCAGAACGCCTCGATCGGCCTGCTCGAAGCGCTCGCCAACTTCGACGACCGGCGCGGCGTACCTTTCGAGGCGTTCGCACGGTTGCGCGTTCGAGGCGCGGTGTTCAACGGTTTGCGCGATCTGAATGGTGGTCACGGACAGCGCGCCCCGGCGACCGAGGAGCGTGTCGATTCGCTGCTCGACGGCGACAGCAGCGATCCGGTGGACGCCTTCATCGCTGCCGTCTCGGGCCTGGCCACCGGGCACCTGCTCGGATCGCTCGCCGAACTCGAGGCGCCCCAAGCCTTGCCCACTCCCTACGAAGAAGCCGTGCGCAGCCAGGTGGCCGAGACCCTGGCTATCCACATGGAGCGCCTGCCTGCTCGAGAGCGGGAAATCCTGACACTGCACTACTTGCATTTTCTTCCATTCAACCAGGTAGCGCATGCCATGGAAGTCACACCAAGCCGAATTTCCCAGCTGCACCGGCAGGGCTTGGCGCGACTGCGCTCGTTTATGCTTGAGCGCCACCTAGAGCGAGACTTCTGATGACGCGCATCGGGCCGACCGATCCGACTGCCTTGATCGATACGCTGCGTCGTGTCGGGCGCGCGGTCACGGTGGGTAGTCAGGACACGCAAGCGGCGAAGGCTGGCGAGCCTGGCCTTCGCGAGATGTTGGCGAACCTGGTTGCCGAGAGCGAGCTCGACTCCGAGCCGGCCATGGATCAGCTACGGCAGCGCATGCTGCGCGTCATCCTGCTCCGGGAATGGGGAGACAGCGCTGCAACGGATCCTGCCTTCCCCGGCATGATTGATAGCGTGGACGCCACCATCCGCGGCGACGAGCGCTTGAGGCAGCTATTCCGCGACGCCGTACGGCGGTTGAAAGAGCCGCCGCGTTGAACATGCTTGCCACGCCGCGCCGGCCCGTGGTGATCCGGAGGATCACCCGCCGGCTGGGAGATACGATCCATGCCTGGGCGGTGACCCGGGCCGTGCCTGGGAACACCATGGCTCGGTTCGATGCGTATACGCCTTTTGCGGGCTTATTCATCGGGCAGGGGACGATCGTACGGGCGAATCCCCGAGGAAGTTCCTGGTGTAGTCAGCCTGGCGCGCGTTGGCCGGGACCGCAGCATGCCGAACATGTGCGGGACACGATGGCGGCGGTGGCGGGAGCCGATCCTGGGCAATTGCGCGTGGTGCTGAAGCCATTGCCTGGCGTGATCCATCACGGTGACTACGTACTTGTCTGTCCGCATAGCGCGATCAGCTACAAGGAATGGCCGGCGGCATCGTGGGCGGCGGTGGCGGAGGCGGTAATGGCGAGGGGGTTGGAGGTGGTGGTGGCCAGCCAGCCTGCGAGGGAGAGGCCCGGGATGCCCGCGGGAGTTCGGTTTATCGATGTGTCGGTGCCGGGGATGGCCCGGCTGATTGCGCGAGCGCGTTGCGTGGTGGCACCGGACAGTGGCCCGGTGCACCTGGCGGACGCCCTAGGGGTGTCGGTAGTGGGGTTGTACGCGGCTACTTCGACGATGACTTATGGGCCGTATCGGGATAGGCGGTTTTGTATCGATGTTCATCGGGAGGGTTTCCCGGCGGGAGTGCGCTATGACAGTTCCAAGCACCTGGGGTCTGCCTCCATGAGTGGCATTTCGGTCGATCAGGTAACGGCTCTCGTGAACGCATCAACCGGCGCTTCATCTGGATGATGTTTTTACGCAGTCGGCGCATGGGTAAAAGTGATTCGTAGGCGTGGCGAGACCACGCGGAAGCGAGCTCTCTAGTAAGCAACCTTGTAGCGCGTCTTGCTTCCACCACCAGGCAGTTGCTCCAGCAACCCCTTCGCAACAAGATCGGCAAGATGACGCGTTGCCGTGGCCTTGGAAACCTTGGCCACCACCTGGTACTTCGACGCGGTGATGCCATCGTCGAAAGCTCGTTCGCCACCATCGAGCAAACGGTTGATCGCTTTCAGCTGCTCAGGAAGCAGCGACTGCGACCGGTGTTCCTGCCAGAAGCGCGCCTTCGCCAGCACCCGATCGATATGGCCTAGCGCCTGCCGCAAACTTGCCAGCAGCGTGCGCAGGAACCACTCGAGCCAAGCAGTGACATCCAGCCCGCCCTTCTGGCTGGTTTCCAGTATGTGGTAGTAGCCCTTGCGATCGTCCAGGATGCTCGACGACATGGCGTAGAAACGGATCGCCTGGTTCTCGCCCTGGGCCAGGGCGCGATCCGTGATCGCGCGTGTCAGGCGGCCATTGCCATCGTCGAAGGGATGAAGCGTGACGAACCAGAAGTGGGCGATGCCCGCGCGCAGCAGGGGATCCATCCTGGTGTCGTCACGGCTGGTGTTGAACCACGTGAGGAATGCATCCAGTTCGGCATCCAGGCCATCGCGCGGCGGTGCTTCGAAGTGCACGGTGGGTCGATCGATGCGGCCGGAGACCACCTGCATCGGCTCGTGCCCTCGCACGCTGCCGACACGCACGCTGGTGGGCAGGATGCTTTCCTGTTCGGGGAATAGAAGTTCATGCCAGTGCAGCAGTCGCGGCAGGTCAAGCGGGGCGTCGACGTTCCGTGTGGCATCGAGGGTCAGTTCGGCCAGGCCCTCACTGCGCGCGGTTGCCGGGTGCTTGGGTTCGCCGGCAACACCGAGTCGTCGGGCCAACGATGAGCGCACTGATTCCACGTTCAGCCGCTCGCCTTCAATGGCCGACGAGGTCACGATGGTCTGCAGCAGCGCATCGAGTTCGCTTCGCGCCTGGTCGTCCAGGGCCGCTGCGTCCACCATCCCCAACAAGCGTCCCTGGGCCTGCTGGCACGCTCGCAGCGCTCCGGCGAGCGCCTCGGCTGACCAGGAAAATTCAGGCCAATCAGTCTGTTGCCAGATGTAGAAGTGGTCTGAAGACGGCGATTCTTCGCTCATGAGCCGATGCTAGCACGCAATCGGCTCACTGGATGAGCCGTTTAGGGCATTGAATCGGCTCACCGCCACGCTACAGTGCGCCGATCCCATGCCTCGAAGGAACCTCACATGCCCGTCCTCTCCGTGCAGATGCTCAGTGGCCGAACCGCCGAGAAGAAAACCGAATACATCAAGGCATTGGCCGAAACCACGGTTCGCGTGCTGGGTGTGCCCGAGCACGCCGTCACCATCGTTGTGACGGAAGTAGATGCCACGCATTGGGGCACCGGCCTGCGCACGATGGCCGAAGTGCAGGCGGAAAAATCCGCCAGATAAACCGCGAGGCCGCATCCCTTCAGACACAGGCTGATCCGCACCGTGGATAAGAAAACGGCCGCGAAAAGCGGCCGTATCCTGTGCCGCTGCGTACCGGAATCAGAAGCGAACTTCCGCGGTGACGCCGATGATTGACGCGTTGGCGCGGTTCTGGCTGCCCGTGCTGGCGGTACGCACGTTGTAGTTGTCGTACGACACGCCCAGGCCGAAGTTGCGATTGAAGTTGTAGCCGAGCGTGGCGCCGGCATACCAGCTGTTCTTCGACACGCGGCTGGTCTCCTGGAACGGACCGTAGCCGAAGTTATTTTCTTCATAGTAGGAAAGCGTTGTGTGAGCCTTATCGACGCCACCATGAACCACCAAGTACATCTGCTCGCCGAGGGCCCACTTCATGTTCACGCCCAACAGCGCAGCGCGAGACTTGGCGCGGCTGGTGTAGTCGGCGTAGTAGCCGTTGCCGTAGGCGAGGCGTTCTTTCTGGCTTAACTTGCCCAGGTCGACGAAGCCAAGCTCCGGGCCGATCCAGAAGCGCTGCTCGGGGCTCCAGCGGTAGCCCACATAGATGGCCGCGCCAGTGTCGGAGTTATCGTCAAAACCAGTGCCGTGGTACTTGGACTGCCCTACTGATCCATTGATGAAGGCCTGGCCGTTTTGGTCGGAGGCTTTGCTTGCGTGACTGAAGCCTGCCAGCGATGCGGCCACGGCCACGCACATGAGCATCTTGCGCATGATTTTTCCCTTAGGTTGTATTCCCCCCGCCCGGCGTTCTCGCCGGGGGTGCCCGCGATGCGGTGCGCTGCGAGTTTATGCGAATCACAGCCAAATACCAGCCACGGCAGGCATTCCGCCCGGACGCATGACCTCTGGCATGGGGCTGGGCTTGGCGCCGCGGCTAGGATCGAGGGGTTGTGACGGCGCCCGGGAAGCGCCGCCTGTCCTTTTTCCCCCGATCCGGCCCATGGAATAAGGCCGGGCCGTCCCCTTGTCCGGAGATACGAGTGAAAGCCACCCCCCTTGCTTCCGCCCTGCTTGTTGCCTTGATTGGCCTGGGTGCCGCTACCGCCAGCCAGGCTGACGTCGCCCCGCCGCAGGACATCGCGTTCAACGGCACGATCAAGGTCGTCGTCGATGCTACCGATCTCGATCGCCGGATCTTCCGCGTCAAGGAAACCATCCCCGCGAAGCCTGGTCCGATGACCTTGTTGTTCCCGCAGTGGCTGCCTGGCCACCACTCGCCCACGGGCCCGATCGACCAGTTCGCCGGCCTTGTCGTCAAGGCCAACGGTCAGCGCGTTGAATGGACGCGCGACGTGTACAACGTCTACGCCTTCCACTTCGACGTACCTGCCGGTGCATCCAGCGTGGATCTGGAATTCCAGCAGCTCACGCCGCAGTCCACGCGCCAGGGCCGCGTGCAGATGACACCCGAAATCGTCAACGTGCAGTGGAATGGCGTCACCCTTTACCCGGCCGGCTACTACGCCAACCGCATCAACGTGGACGCCAGCGTCAAGCTGCCCACCGGCTGGCAGTTCGGTTCGGCACTTGAAGTGGCAAGCAAGGACGGCGATACCGTCAACTTCAAGACGATCAACTACGACGACCTCGTCGACTCGCCGATCTTCGCCGGCAAGTACTTCAAGCGCGTGGACCTTGATCCCAACGGCCGCTCGCCCGTGCACCTGAACATCGTGGCGGATGATCCCAAATCGCTGGAGATCAAGCCCGAGCAGCTGGAGATCCACCGCAATATCGTCAAGCAGATGGACCGCCTGTACGGTGCGCGCCACTTCAACCATTACGACTACCTGCTTGCCCTGACCGAGAAGCTCGGCGGCATCGGCCTTGAGCACCATCGCTCCAGTGAAAATTCAGGCTCGCCCGGATACTTCACCGAGTGGGAGAAGAACTGGTTGGGCCGCGACCTGCTGTCGCACGAATTCAACCATTCGTGGGATGGCAAATTCCGCCGTGGCGCGGACCTGGCCACGCCGAACTTCAACGTGCCGATGGGCGACACCCTGTTGTGGGTGTACGAAGGCCAGACCCAGTTCTATGGACAGGTGATCGCCGCACGCTCGGGCCTGATGACCCAGGAGCAGTCCAAGGATGTGTGGGCCATGGTCGCCGCCAGCTACGACCGCGGCCGCCCGGGCCTGGCCTGGCGCAATGTCCAGGACACCACGAACGATCCGACCATCGCCCAGCGTCGGCCGCTGTCGTATCGCAACTACCAGATGAGCGAGGATTACTACTCCGCCGGGCAGATGATCTGGCTGGACGTGGACACCCGCATCCGCGAGCTCACCAAGAACCACAAGTCGCTGGACGATTTCGCCAAGGCCTTCTACGGCATCGACGACGGCAGCTACAAAGTGGCTCCGTATACCTTCGAAGACGTGGTCAAGACGCTCAACGGCGTGGTGGCCTACGACTGGGCGCCGTACCTGCGCGAGCGTCTGGACGGCCACAAGGGTCCGATCGACGGCATCGCCCGTTCGGGCTGGAAGCTCGTCTACAACGACAAGCCGTCGGAAGCTGTGAAGGCTGCCGAAATGCGCCGGAAGTCGGTGGATCTCACCTACTCCGTCGGTCTGTCGCTGTCGGCCAAGGGTGAAATCGGTGACGTGCTGTGGGACAGCCCCGCCTTCAACGCCGGCATTTCCCCGGGCATGACGATCACCGCCGTGAACGGCAAGGAATTCTCCGGCGACGCCATCAAGGACGCGGTGAAAGCCAAGCAGCCGTTCGATCTTCTGGTGAAGAATTTCGATAGCTACAAGACCATTCGCATCGACTACACCGGCGGCCTGGTGTATCCGCACCTGGAACGCGATACCAGCCGGGCGGATTGGCTGAGCGAGTTGTTGAAAGCGAAGAAGTAAAAAAGGCCTACACGCTACACATCAAGCCCCGGCATCCGCCGGGGCTTTTTTGTTGCAGGCTTGCATTCGAAGCAGCCAGGAAGGCGGCTTTCGTACTCTTGACACGGATTCGTCTAAAAACGAAAATGAAAGTCCATGGGATTGTGCATTACGTAAGAGCCGAGGATGGCCTCCAACCGTTTGACGACTGGCTTGAACGGCTGCATCGTGCTGTTGCTCTGCGGAGGCGATAAGCAATCACAGGCCTCGGATATCGATAAGGCACTGCGCTTTTGGCATGACTGGCAACGAAGGCAAGATGATGAGAAGTAAATCGCATGACGTTGCAATGGCCGAGCTTTATAAGAAAAAGCCTGACCTGGCCATCCAGGTAATCAACAGCATCTTCGAAGACGGGGACCAGGGAGAGTTGCTTGTTGTACTCAGGCAACTCACGCTGGCTTTCGGCGGCGCGCAAGCAGTGGCAACACAGGCCGAACTCAATCCCACGCAGATCTACCGTACGCTGTCGCGCGAAGGCAATCCTGCGCTGAGTAGTCTCTCAGCGATACTCAAGGCGATGGGTCTACGCCTTGCCATTCAGCCACTGGAAAAATCGGCGACACCCGCCTGATTTCGTAGCCATAGCTCGCCGCCCCCGGGATCGGCTACAATCGCCGGCCAAGCGCCCGTAGCTCAGCCGGATAGAGTAGTGGCTTCCGAAGCCATTGGTCGGGGGTTCGAATCCCTCCGGGCGCACCATTTTCCCCGTCAATTGCCGCAGTGATGCCGCGCCGGGGTGATGCATCTGGTCCGCATGGTGTCGGCCTTCCAAGCGGCAAAGCGCCTCCCCGGCCGCCCCTTTTTGAGAATAATTGCAACTTATTCCAGTGTCATTTTCCCCTCGCTTGGTAAAATGAGCCTCCCTGACTGGCTTCCTTTCAGCCGGTTCTCGCGGATCCTTCACTCTGCGGCCGCACGTTCGCGACCGCTTCGCGGCACTGGCCGCTCTTGCCAGACCATCGCTGCTGGCACTCCGGATTCCGCTTCACTCGTCCCCCAAGAGAGGCTGTCCTGGTATTTCGAATTGCCATCGTCTTCGTCACCCTGCTGGTCGCCATCGCCGGTATCGCACCGGGTGCATTCAACGCCTTCAGCCGCAGTGCTCTACGCCATGTCACCTCGGGTGCCGGCTGGCTGTATCTGCTGATCGTATTCGCGACACTTATATTCCTGTTGATGCTGGCATTCGGGCGTTTCTCCCGATTGCGCATCGGCGGTGAAGATGCCGAGCCGGAATTTTCCAATGCCAGCTGGCTGGCCATGCTGTTTGCCGCGGGCATGGGCATCGGTCTGGTGTTCTGGGGCGCGGCCGAACCCATCTCGCACTACGTCAATCCCCCAGAGGGTTTGACACCCTCGAGCATCATCGCCGCGCGCGCCTCGATGCGTTACGCGTTCTTCCATTGGGGATTGCATCCCTGGGCGGTTTACGCCTTGATCGGATTGGCCATGGCCTGGTTCCAGTTCAATCGGGGTGGCCGAGGTCAGATCAGTGATCTTCTGCAACCGATCATCGGCAAGCATCATCGCGGCTGGATCGGCACCACGGTCAACGTCGCCGCCGTCGTGGCCACTGCCATCGGCGTCGCTACCACACTGGGCTTCGGCACCATCCAGATTGCCGCTGGCATGCAACGTGTGTTCGGTATCCAGGCCACGACCGGCTTGCAGTTGACAATCATTGCCGTCGCATTCGTGTTGTACATGTTGTCCACTTGCAGCGGTGTCGGCCGCGGCGTGAAGTGGCTGTCCACGTTCAATCTCGGACTGGCGGCGCTGATGTTGGCGTTGGTACTGATACTGGGTCCCACCGGGTATATCTTCGACACCTTCACCACCACGCTTGGCAGTTACCTGGATCGCCTGGCCGAAATGAGCCTGCGGATGTCACCATTTTCAGGCAACCGGTGGGTTTCGACGTGGACCATCTTCTACTGGGCCTGGTGGATTGCGTGGGCGCCGTTCGTCGGTTCCTTCATTGCACGCGTGTCGCGCGGCCGCACCGTGCGCGAATTCGTCATCGGCGTGGTCGTGGCGCCCAGTCTGCTCGGCTTCGTCTGGTTTTCGGTATTCGGCGGCGCTGCGCTTTGGTCACAGACCCATGGCCATGCCGATCTGGCCGGTGTACTGGCCAGCGGCTATGAAAACGTGCTGTTTGCCCTGTTCGACAGCCTTCCGATGTCAGGCCTGCTGTCTGCCATTGCCGTCCTGTTGTTGATGATTTTCTTCGTCACCTCGGCAGACTCTGCGGTATTGGTGCTGGCCAGCATGTCCACCGAGGAAGCCGGCGACCCACCCATCTCGCGACGGCTGATCTGGGGCACGGCCGTGGCAATGATCGCGGTTGCGCTACTGCTGGCGGGCGGACTGGATGCTCTGCAAGGCATCATCACCATCGCCGCCCTGCCTTTTGCCTTGCTGATGTTGCTGATCATCGTCTCGCTATATCGCGTGCTGAACGAGGAATACCAACTGCAACAACGCAAGAAGCAGCGTCAGCGCCGTGCGATCGAGCAGTACATCGCACGGGAGCAGGTAGCTCAAGCCGCCGCCGAAGCCAAAACGGCCGACGCCAAGACCTGGGCCTGATTACACTGACAACCGGAGCCGGGCCTTAGGTGCCAGCGCCGCAGCGCCGAACGCTTCCATTGGAACGACATCGTCGGCGTCGGTCCGTCGCTAGGAATCTAGCCCTTCATTCCTGGCGTCAGCTTCGCTGCCATATCGGCATGGTGTTCGATGGTGGGCAGCGTCTCGGCGGCGAAGGCCTTCAGTTCCGGATCCTGGCCTGTATTGGCTTCCTTCTTGAACAGCTCAATCGCCTTGGCGTGATCCTTCTTCATCAACGAAATGTACTTGGCATCGAACTGGGTGCCCTGCGACTGCTTCAGGCTGTTCGCGGCGGCGGCTTGTGCCTTCATCGGCTCGGTGGACACCGCAATGCCCTTGCCCTGGGCGATGCTGGCGAGCTTCTGGTTGGCGGCGGTGTGATCGGTGATCATGGTGCCGGCGAAATTCTTCACCTCGTCGCTGGCGGCCTTCTGCGAAGCCAGCTGGCTCAGGCCGATTTCACCCAGGCCCGCGGCGCTGGCATCGCGCACGAAGGCGGCGTCTGCCGAAGGCACCTTCTGCGCACCAGGCTGTGCCTGCGGTTGCTGGGCCGGTGCCGGCAGCGCGGCGGCGCCCAGGGCGGTGACGAGTGCAATGCTCAGGATGCTCTGTCGGCGGAAATTCATGGGCGCTTTTTCCTTTCTGCGATATCAACGTAGGCTGAGCATCGCGCTGTGGGGGTCAACGCGGGGTGCAGCCTTCGTGAGAACCTGCATAAAAGAAAAGCCCCGCGTCGAACGCAGGGCTCTTCTTCCCCATCAACGGGGGCAATGGCGGAACGACAGCGGCGCTAGATTCTGGGACCGCGGCGGAAGCCTCCGAAGATCAGCGACAGCACGAACAGGATGATGAAGACCACGAACAGGATCTTGGCGATGCTCGCGGCGCCCGCGGCGATGCCGGTAAAGCCGAACACGGCGGCGATCAAGGCGATAACCAGGAATACGACGGCGTAATGAAGCATGGATGGGGTCTCCTCATTCGGTAAGCCCGGCGTCAAGCCTGGCACGGGTGGTGTTATCCAGTCCGTTGGCTCGGCTGGCGTGGGAATTAGCGCATTTGGGTATTGACGCTGGTGTATGCGAGCGGTGAGGTAGCGACTCACCGCATCTTTGCACGCCGTACACAACGCCCCTGGAAAGCACGTATTTCCGAGCGCCCATAAAAAAGGGCGCCCATCGGGACGCCCTCTTTTCCGTAACGGTAGCTAACCGCGACTTACTTCTTCTTGACGTCGAAGTCCTGCGTGGCGGCGGCTTTGCCGTCTACTGCCACCACGAGCTTGTACTTGCCTTCCGGCCACTCGCTCGGGTTCTGAACCTTGAAGGTGGTGACGGCCGGGCCGTCAGTCGCGACCGTCTTGCTGGTGTCGCTCACTGCCGAGCCGTCTTCGAAGGTCCACTTCGCACTCAGGTTGCTGCCCGGCGTGCTGCCGTCGGTGGCGACCGAGGCATAGATGGCCTTGTCGGTCGGGGCGAAGGAGGTCTTGGCCTTCGATACCTTGTGGTCGTTACCGACCACTGAGCCCAGGGTCACCGTGTCGACCTTGAAGCTGGCGGCAGCAGGTGCGGGTGCGGCGGCAGGGGCAGCAGGCGCTGCGGCGGCAGCCGTCGTGCTGGCGGCGGCGGGCGCGCTGGTGGCCGGAGCCGGGGCGGTGGCCGCTGGAGCGGGAGCTGCCGGGGCTGTGCTGGCGCCGGCCGGGGCGGCCTGCTGGCCATCGTCATGCTTGCCACAGGCGCTCAGGGCAAGCAGAGCGGCCAGCGTGGCGGCGGGGAAAATGAAGCTACGGGTGGAAGGCGTCATGGGTGGTGTTCCGTGAATCGAGTGGGTTTAAGGCACAGGGCGGCAGACTACATGCCCTACAGGTAAAGGCAAGCGCCCTGAAGCCATGATGAAGGCGTGAATACTACTGGCGGGCACCCCGGGGGTTGGCGGGGCTCGCCGGCTCACTGCTGCGGAAGGGATTGATATCCAGGCCGCCGCGACGGGTATAGCGGCCATAGACGGAAAGCCGCGTAGGCCGGCATTCCCGGGCGATGTCCATCCAGATCCGTTCAACACACTGCTCGTGGAATTCATTGTGGTTGCGGAAGGACACGATGTACCGGAGCAGCCCTTCACGATCGATGGGTGCGCCCGCGTAGTCCACTTGCACGCTGCCCCAGTCGGGCTGGCCGGTGACCGGGCAGTTGGACTTCAGCAGGTGGGATACCAGCGACTCTTCGACGGCGCCATCGCCGGTGCCGAGAAACCCGGCCTGCGGTGGCCCGTAGTGGTCGATGGCAACCTGCAGCCCGTCGATCAACTCCCCCGGCGGCTCGGCAAGTTTCGATCCATCCAACGCGCCGGGCGCCAGCAGCACCACGCTCACCCCGGCGCCGGCGGCTGCCGAAAGGTCGCGTTGCAGTGTTTCGGCCAGCAGGGTTTCCTCGATGCGCTCGCCGGCGAAGCCGTTGAGGTACAGCTTGAAAGATTTTGATTCGATGATGTTCGGCGAGGCCGCCGGCACGCGGAATTCGGCCACGGCCACGCGCGGTTTGCCGTTGGGTTCGAGCCACGACAGCTCATAGGCGTTCCATACGTCCACGCCGCAGAACGGCAGGTCGCCGGTCAACCCCAGTTCCGCGCGCTTTTCGGCGCGCGGAATGGGGAACAACAAACTGGCGTCATAGTGGTCGGCGTAGGCGGTGTGCTGGCCCAGCGGCGAGGCTTCGACGGAACCCATGGCGTGTTTTCCGGGTGGAAAACAGCCATTGTAACGCCGCCTCAGGCGTTGACCGACTTCATCATGGCAGCGGCGTAGCGATCACCCGCGGCGGCATCGGCCGGGAAGGCCTTGTCCAGTTGCTCAAGCTCGGATTTCTCCAGCTTCACTTCGATGGCGTGGGCGTTTTCTTCCAGGTATTTGCGCCGCTTGGTGCCGGGGATC
The DNA here is from genome assembly GCF_036499745.1 of Pinirhizobacter sp. Taxonomy (NCBI): domain Bacteria; kingdom Pseudomonadati; phylum Pseudomonadota; class Gammaproteobacteria; order Lysobacterales; family Rhodanobacteraceae; genus Pinirhizobacter; species Pinirhizobacter sp. Next base: position 119,017 of record NZ_DASYDG010000026.1, on the reverse strand, counting down.
GGCAAGATGTCGTCACCCTGCGCCAGTACCCAGGCCAGGGCCAGTTGCGAGGGCGTGCATCCCTTGTCGGCGGCGAGCTTGCGCACCTGTTCCACCAGTTTCAGGTTGCGGGTGAAATTCTCGCCCTGGAACCGTGGGTTGTTGCGGCGGTAGTCGTCGGCGTCGAAATCGTCTGGGCTCTTGATCGATCCGGTAAGAAAGCCCCGTCCCAGCGGGCTATAGGCCACCAAAGCGATGCCGAGCTTGCGACAGGCATCGATCGTGCCGGTGGTTTCCGGGTCGCGCGTCCACAGGGAATATTCCGTCTGCAGCGCGGCGATGGGATGCACCTTGTGTGCCCGTTCAATGGTGGCGGCCGATGCCTCGGAAAGGCCAAGGTGACGCACCTTGCCGGCCTTCACCAGCTCGGCCATGGCGCCGACGGTTTCCTCGATCGGCGTGTCGCGGTCTACCCGGTGCTGGTAGTACAGATCGATATAGTCCACGCCCAGGCGTTTGAGGCTGTCGTCGCAGGACTTGCGCACGTATTCCGGGCGGCCGTTCACGCCGCGCGCCTGGGGATCGGCCGGATCGCGCACGATGCCGAACTTGGTGGCCAGAAACACCTTGTCGCGCTTGCCAGCGATGGTCTTGCCCACCAGCACCTCGTTGGTGTGCGGGCCGTAGGCGTCGGAGGTATCGAGGAAGTTGATACCCAGTTCCAGCGCGCGGTGAATGGTGGCGATGGATTCAGCGTCGTCCAGGCTGCCGTAGAACTCGCTCATGCCCATGCAGCCGAGGCCGATCGCGGAAATGGAAGGGCCGTTGCGGCCGAGGTTTCGGGTAAGCATCGAATGCTCCAATGCGAGGGGAGGGGATCCCCATGCTATTACCTGTCATGTATACAAAATGGTGTCGGTCACCATGGCGTTAGAATGTCGGGCCGTATTCACCGATTCTCAGCAAGATCATGCGCAATCCATTGCAGGAACAACTGCTCAAGGCCGGCCTGGTAAAAAAGGCCAAGGTGGCCGAGGTCGTCCGCGAGCAGAACAAGCAACGCCATGGCAAGGCGGCTCCCGCACCAGTGGTCACGCAGACTACGGACGCCCAGCGCGAGAAAGCCGAGCGTGACCGAGCCATTGCCGCAGACCGTAACGAGAAGCAGCGCGCGGCCGAACGCCAGGCGCAGGTGAAGCAGATCGTTGCCGAACACCGCCTGTCGCGAAAGGGCGAGATCAGCTATCGCTTCACCGACGGCAACGCCATCGCCAGTTTCCTGGTTGACGAACCCATGCGCGCCCAGTTGGCTGCCGGTGAGCTGGTAGTCGTGCGTCATGGCGACGGTTACGAAGTACTGCCCCGTGGCGCCGGGGAAAAAATTCGTGAACGCGATGCTTCGCTGATCGTTGTCGATCATGCGCAGGCTGGCACCAGCGACGGCACGGAAGACGCGTTCTACAGCCAGTTCAAGGTGCCCGACGACCTCATCTGGTAAGTCCATCCTCACGGGATGACCACGCAGCTCACTGCAAATTCCCCGGTCGTTGGTGACGGAAAGTTCCCCACGTCGCCCACTGTTCTTCACCGGCCCGGGAATTTTCCAGATGGTGAGTACCCTTGCGCGGCTGGGCCGCGGGCCCTGGCGCCCGCGTATGGCCCGGTGCCTATTTGCTGCCCTGGTGCCGGCGCTCGCCGCCTGCGCACCGCCGGTGCGGCCACCAGCCTATACGCCCCGCGATGAAGTACCGCTGGCCGGCACGCCCACGGGAATCGCTGGATGGCCCTCCCCTGAGTGGTGGAAGCGCTACGACGATCCGCAGCTCGATCGGCTGATCGACCTTGCCACCAAGGATTCCCCCAACCTCGAGCAGGCCGACGCGCGCTACCGCACGGCGCTGCGCGCGGTGGATACGCAGAAGGCCAACCTGAGCCCACAGGTACGTGGCTTGCTCGATGGCAGTCATGGCTTCAGCGACATAAAACTGCACGGCCAGGCGCCGGGTGCCACCGGCAGCACCCAGGGATTCCAGCTCGACCCCGGCAGGAGCTGGAGCAACAACGTCATCGCCGGCGCCTTGTTCACCTGGGATCTCGACCTGTGGGGCAAGCAGAAGGATGCCGTGGCCGCGGCGGTGGGCCAGGCACGTGCCGCGGAAGCCGAACGTGCGACGGCCTCGTCGTCACTGCAGCTCAACGTGGCGATGACCTACTTCAATTGGCAGGCCATCAACGCGCGGCTGGCGCTGGCGCACGAGGCAGAACATCAGGCGGAGGACTTTCGCGGGTTGGTGAAATTGCGTGTCGACCATGGCCTGGATGATCCGACGACAATGGACCAGGCGGACGCACAGTTGGCCAGCCAGCGCCAGCAATTGGCGGCGCTCGAAGGGGGCGCTGCGCTGGATCTTGCCCAGCTGGCGGCCATCGTCGGTGTCTCGCCACAGGAACTGGGCAAGCTCGATGCCCGCCCCTTGCCGGTGGCCGATACCACGCTGCCACCGGATGCGCGGCTTGAACTGATTGCCCGTCGTCCGGACATCGTAGCGGCACGCTGGCAGATCGAGGCTGCCTCTCGCAGCATCGATTCGGCGCGCAAGGCCTATTACCCGGATGTGAGCTTGATGGCGCTTGGCGCCTTCCTGCGCACGTGGCCTGACCTGGGCTCAGGCACGCGCACGGACCTTGCCCTGGGCAATGTCGGGCCATCCATCCAGTTGCCGATTTATTCCGGCGGGCGGCTGAAGGCTGCTGTGGAATCCAGCCAGGCCGCGCTCGATACCGCCGTGGCCGCCTACAACGCCGCCGTAGTGCAGGCCGCGCAGGATGTCTCGCGGCAGATCCTGACCATGCAGCAACTGGGTGCGGAACAGACCCAGCAGGCGTTGTCCCTGCAGGCCAACGTGTCGCAGGACCGCCGCACCGGCGAGCGCCGCAACCGCGGCATTATCGACGACCGCCAGTACATCACCACGCAGTTGCAAGTGATCGAACAAAAGGATTCACAGCTGCAATTGGCAGCCCAGTTGCTCTCCACCAACCTGACCCTGATCAACGCGCTGGGCGGCGGCTACCACACCGACCATCTGCCCGCGCTGCCGGCCGCCACGGCGAAGGATGAGACGCAATGACCTCCGAGAACGACGAGCCCGGCCACGAAGAGGGCGACCTTCCCTTGTACAAGTATCGCTACAAATACCTGCATAAGTATGGCGATGCGCCGCCCGACGAAGATGCACGCGCCGCGCAGGATAGCGATGACGCCGATAAAGGCAACGACGGCGATGAGGGCAAGGATGAAGGCGGCGAGAAAGGTGAGGGGAAGGACAACGGGAAGGATGGCCCGGGCAAGGACAAGAAGGAAACGCAGGACGACGAAAAGAAAAAATCCCCGGAAGAGGAACGCAAGCAGAAGCGCAAACGCTTCATCGTCATGGGCATCATCGCGCTGGTGTTCGTGCTGGCAGGACTTGCCTGGTTGCTATATGACGTACTGGTACTGAGCCAGCGCGAAACCACCGACGACGCCTACGTCAAGGGCGACATGGTGACGATCTCCCCGCGCGTAGCGGGCACGGTCACCGAAGTGGCCGTGGAGGAAACCGAACGCGTGCATGCCGGTCAGGTATTGCTTCGGCTGGATCCTGTAGATGCTTCGGTCAGCCTGATGAATGCCGAAGGGGAACTGGCCCAGGCCGTGCGCCAGGCCCAGCAGGGCAACGCCCAGGCCGCGCAGGCCGACGCCGCCATCGTCCAGGCTGAAGCGCAATACCGCGTGGCAAAGGACAACTACGAAAGGCGCCATCCGCTGCTGGGTACCCGTGCCGTCTCCCAGGAAGAAGTCGACAGCGAGCGTCGGCAGATGCAGGGTGCGATGGCCTCGCTGAAGCAGGCCCAGGCTCAGGCCCGGGCCGCGCACGCGCAGGTGGACGGCACCGACGTGCACAATTTCCCGGCCGTGGTGCGTGCGCGTGCGCAGTTCCGCAATGCATGGGTCAACTCCAGCCGTAACGCGATCGTCTCGCCGATCGATGGCTATGCAGCACGCCGCCAGGTGCAGGTGGGCCAGCGCGTGCAGCCAGGGCAGGACCTGATTACCGTGGTGCCGCTGCTTGATCTGTGGGTGGATGCGAATTTCAAGGAAACGCAGCTGCAGAACATCCGCATCGGCCAGCCGGTGGAAATTACCACCGACATGTATTCGAAGGTGAAGTACCACGGTCACGTTGTAGGCCTGACCGCAGGCACCGGTAGTGCCTTCTCGTTGCTTCCGGCCGAGAACGCCACGGGCAACTGGATCAAGGTCGTGCAACGCCTCCCCGTGCGCATTGCCATCGACGAGGATTCGTTGAAGCGCTTTCCCCTGCGGATCGGACTGTCCACTTACATCAAGGTCGATACCCACGACCGGGATGGCAAGGTGCTGGCCGAATCGCCGCGCAGCAAACCGTTGGCTACCACCGAGGTGTATGCGCAGGAGATGACCCGGGCCGACGAAAGGGCGGAGGAAATCATTCGTGACAACACCGTGTCGACACAACCGATAACAAGCACGAAGACGCGGGGTCGGGACGACACCCCCGATGTCCGAACCACCGGGCACTAAGGCGTGGCCGACGGCTCGAAACCCGCGCTACCGCCGCTGACGGGCGGTGCGCTGGTGCTGCTTACCGGCGGCGTGGCGCTGGCCACGTTCATGGAGGTTCTGGATATCTCCATCGTCAACGTGTCGGTGCGCACCATTGCCGGCAATGTAGGTGTGAGTGCCACCGAAGGCACCATGGCGATCAGTGCATATTCGATGGCCAGTGCGGTGATGCAGCCGCTGACCGGCTTCATCGCCAGGCGCTACGGGGAGGTCAAGACCTTCACGTTCTCCGTCTCGCTTTTCGTCATTTTCTCGATGCTGTGCGGCTTTTCCACCAGCATGCCGATGCTGATCGTGTTCCGCCTTCTTCAGGGCGCGGTGTCCGGGCCGATGGTTCCGTTGTCACAGACACTGCTATTGAACAATTACCCTGTGGCGCGAAGGCCGATCGCACTGGCGCTATGGGCGATGACGGTGGTGGTAGCGCCGGTGTTCGGCCCGATCCTGGGTGGCTGGATCACCGACAACTATCACTGGTCGTGGATATTCTTCATCAACGTTCCCGTTGGCGTGTTCGCGGTGCTGGTAACGGTCACGCTTCTGTCCAAGAGGGAGAGCAAGCGGGTGAAGGTGCCGATCGACGTGATCGGCCTGTTCTTGCTGGCGGTGGGTGTCGGCTGCCTGCAGTTCATGCTGGACAACGGCAACGACGATGACTGGTTCACATCCAAGCTGATCACCATGCTTGCCGTCGTTTCTGCGATCTGCCTTACCTTCCTGGTGGCGTGGGAGCTGATGAGCGATCACCCGGTGGTGAACCTGAAGCTGCTCACGCATCGGAATTTCCTGGTTGGCGTTACCTGCCTGTCCGTGGGCATGTTCGCCTTCTTCGGCGGTACCGTGGTGATGCCCCAATGGGTGCAGGAGGTGATGGGCTACAACGCCACCTGGGCAGGCTTCGTGGTGGCACCCATCGGCATACTGGCGATATTCATGTCGCCACTCGTGGGTGCATTCCAGAACAAATTCGATCTGCGCGCGCTCAATTGCGTGGGTTTCGCCGTCTTCGCCGCGTGTTCGTTCTGGATGTCGCGGCTCAATACCGATGCATCATATTTCCACCTCGCGTTGCCGCGCTTCCTGATGGGCGCGGGCATTGCACTGTTCTTCGTGCCGGTGAACCAGATCATCCTGTCCGGCATCCCGGATTCGGAAGTGGCAAGCGCATCGGGCCTGTCGAACTTCTTCCGTACGCTTTCAGGCAGCGTGGCCACGGCAGTGAGCACCACCATGTACTCGCATCGAACAACCTATCACCACGCGATCCTGAGCGAGCACACCGATAGTGGGCGCGCCACCACGGAATTCCTCGACCGGGTACAGATGACGGGCGCCACCGGGCCCACTGGCCACGCCGCGCTCAATCGCATCGTTGACATGCAGGCGGCGACGCTGGCAGTGAATGACGTGTTCTACATCTTCGCCTGGATGTTCGGCGTGGCTTTCGTGCTGATCTGGTTCGCCAGGCCGCCCTTCACCTCAGGCGGTGGCGGCGGGCACTAGGCCGGTCAGAACGAGGCGTCGAAGGTCACTTCACCCTGCACACCCACCTGGTAGGACGACACACGGCGCTCGAAGAAGTTGGTGAGTTCCTGGACGTCCTGCAGGTCCATGAAGTCGAACGGATTGCGCGAACCATATTTCTTCGGCATGTCCAGCTGCACAAGGCGCTGGTCGGCGCAGTACTCCAGGTACTGGCGCATGTCGGCCACCGAGAGTCCCGCCACGCCGCCGGACAGTACATCCTGGGCGAATTGCGTCTCGCAGGAAATGGCATCTTCCAGCATGGCTTCCACTTGCAGGCGCATCTCTTCGTCGAAGAGGTCGGGTTCTTCTTCACGGACCTGGCGCACTACTTCGAAGGCGAACGCCATGTGGCCGGATTCATCGCGGAACACCCAATTGGTGCCCGATGCCAGGCCGTGCAGAAGGCCGCGCGAGCGGAGGTAGTACACGTAAGCGAAGGCGGCGAAGAAGAACAGGCCTTCGATGCAGGCGGCGAAGCAGATCAGGTTCAGCAGGAACTGGCGCCGCTGCTCGCGCGTTTCCAGGCGATGGACATCCTGGATGGAGTCGATCCACTTGAAGCAGAACTCGGCCTTGTGGCGGATCGAGGGAATGGTCTGGATCGCTGAGAACGCGCGTGCACGCTCGTTCTGGTCGGGAATATAGGTGTCAAGCAAGGTGAGGTAGAACTGTACGTGCAGCGCTTCCTCGTACAGCTGGCGCGAGAGGAACATCCGCGCTTCGGGAGAGTTCACGTGCTGGTACAGGTTCAGCACCAGGTTGTTCGACACGATGGTATCGCCGGTGGCGAAGAACGCCACCAGTCGGTGGATCAGGTGCCGGTCGGCATCGGACATCTTCTTGTTCAGGTCGGTGGTGTCAAGCGAAAAGTCCACTTCCTCCACCGTCCAGGTATTGCGAATGGCTGCGCGGTACATCTCGTAGAACTGCGGGTACTTCATCGGGCGAAGCGTGAGTTCGAAGCCAGGATCGAGCAGGCGGGAATCACGGGACACGGGTTGGCTGGACATGGTTTTCCTGGTCAATCGAGGCGTGCGGCGTAGCGATCGCGCACATGTTGGTTGATGTAGGTCGCAAGCCCACGGCCGGCGCGGGCATGCTTTTGCATGGCGGCGACGTCGCGGGCGCCGGGCGCTGAGTGGTTGTAAAGGTAGGTACCGCCATCAAGGAATCGCACCTCGATGAAGGCGTCGCCGATACGGTAGGCGGCGACACCAGAGTTGCCATCGAGGTCGCGGTAATGCTCCATCGGTTACTGGCAGGCCTCGCAGTACTCCGGATTCTCCAGCGAGCAGAACACCGCGGCGGTCGCTTCATCCTGCGATGGCGACGTGACAGGTGCCGCGGCGCGGGAGGCCGTGACCGTGGTCTTGGCAATGCGCGTGGCCGGCCTCGACCGAAGGTAGTAGGTGGTCTTGATCCCCGATTTCCACGCGTACATGTACATCGACGACAACTGGCCGATGTTCGGGTTCTCCATGAACAGGTTCAGCGACTGGCTCTGGTCGATGTAGGCACCACGCGCGGCGGCAAGGTCGATCAACGCCTTTTGCGGCAATTCCCAGGTGGTGCGATACACAGCGCGAAGCTCGGCGGGAATGGCGACGATATCCTGCACCGAGCCCTCGGCCAGCTTGATCGCGTCTCGGATGTCCGCCGTCCACAGGCCCAGCGTCTTCAATTCCTCGCACAGATAGCGGTTCACCACCAGGAAGTCGCCCGAGAGCGTCTCGCGCTTGAAGAGGTTTGATACCTGCGGCTCGATGCACTCGTAGCAGCCGGCGATGGAAGCGATGGTGGCGGTGGGAGCAATGGCGATCAGCAAGGAATTGCGCAGGCCATGCGCCTTGATGGCCTGTCGCAGTTCCGCCCAACGTCCGTCGACGTCCGACGGCGTGGCTTGCGGCCAGTAGTCGAACTGCAGATCACCGTTGGCCGCGCGCGACTCGGCAAAACCCGGATGGGCGCCATGCTGCTCGGCCAGTTCGTTGGAGGTCACCAGAGCATGGAAGTAGATCTCCTCGGCAATGCGGGTCGAAAGCTTCTTCGCCTCTTCCGAATCGAACGGCAGGCGCAGCTTGAAGAACACGTCCTGCAAGCCCATCACGCCCAGGCCCACCGGACGCCACTTTACGTTGGCCGTTTTGGCGGTGGCGATCGGGTAGAAGTTGAGGTCAATCACGCGGTCGAGCTGGCGCACGGCGTTGCGCACGGTGGAAGCAAGCTTGCCGTAGTCGAAGGCACCATCCGCCACATGGCGGGACAGGTTGATCGAGCCCAGGTTGCATACGGCGGTTTCGTCCTGGGAGGTCACTTCCAGGATTTCCGTGCACAGGTTGGACAGGTGGATCACGTTCTCCGGCCTGGCCGTCTGGTTGCTGGTGGCGTTGGAGCGGTCCTTGAATGTCATCCAGCCATTGCCGGTTTGTGCCAGCGAACGAAGCATGCGCGCGTAGAGCTCACGCGCCTTGACTGTTTTCGCGGCCAGGCCGTCGCGCTCGGCGTTGGCATAGGCCTCGTCGAACGCCGGGCCCCAGGTGTCGACGAAGTGGGGGACGATCTTCGGATCGAAGAGAGACCAGTCGGCATCGGCTTCCACCCGGCGCATGAAGAGGTCCGGCACCCAGTTGGCGAGGTTGAGGTTGTGCGTGCGGCGCGCATCGTCGCCGGTGTTCTCGCGCAGCTCCAGGAATTCCTCGATGTCCGCGTGCCAGGGTTCAAGATAAACGCAGGCCGCGCCCTTGCGCTTGCCGCCCTGGTTTACCGCGGCCACCGAAGCATCGAGCGTTTTCAGCCAGGGCACCAGTCCATTGGAATGGCCATTGGTGCCGCGGATCAGCGAGCCGCGCGAACGGATGCGCGAATACGAAAGGCCGATGCCGCCGGCAAACTTCGACAGCTGGGCTACATCGCCGTACTTCTGGTAGATCGATTCGAGCGCATCCTGCGGCGAATCGAGCAGGAAGCATGAGGAAAGCTGTTCGTGCGAGGTGCCGGCGTTGAAAAGCGTGGGCGAACTTGCCAGGTATTCCAGCGCCGAGAGCATGCGATAGAGTTCCAGCGTCTCTGTGATGTCATTGCCGCCAAGCGCGCAGGCGATGCGCATGAAGAAGTACTGCGGAGTTTCGATCACCAGGCGCTTCTGCGGATGGCGCAGCAGATACCTGTCGTACACGGTGCGCAGGCCGAAGTATTCAAAACGGCGCGATGCCGGGGCATCGATGGCGTCGTTGAGCTTGCGCGCATTGGTGGCCACGAAACTGCGCAGCCGCTCGTTCAATATCCCCAGTTCCGCGCCGCGCCCGATCGACTGCGAAAAGCTCTGGATTTCCTGGCCCGACACCTCCTTGTCGATGAAGGCCGACAACAGGCGCGCAGCGAGCTGGCCGTACTCGGGCTCTTCGGCGGTGAGCGCGGCGGACGTACGGATGGAAAGCTGGTCGAGCTCCTGCGTGGTGGCGCCGTCATACAGGCCGCCAATGGTCTTCAGCGCCACGCGCATCGGATCCACGCCGAACAGGCCTTCGGCGCTGCGGGTGACCGCGCGCACGATCTTGTTCACGTCCACGCTTTCGGTGCCGCCATTGCGCTTGGTCACGCGCATCTGGCCAGGGCTGTGGGGAGGCGTCAGGTTGAAATCAGGCGGCGTGGCCCCGGACGGCGCCGGGCTTCGGTATGGAGCCGCGAGCGGTCGGTCGGTGGTGGAGGTGGCGTTGGCGGCGACGATGGGGTCGGCCGCGCTTTCGCGCGTGGAAAGATCAAGTGGCTGCATGGCAAGGCCCTGGCAAGACGTTCGATGGCCTGCTCCCGCGCGCAGGGACCGCAACGTGGCGAGAAGCAACACGCGGAAGGGACGCGCAAGTGCAGGCAACGGCGCCCGCCTCGCAACGCGCTTCCCCGCGGAAGCCGTCACCACTAACCATCGCCGCTCTGGCGCTGGTTGCTGGCAGGTCTTCGGACTCGTGGCGGGCCCCTTCAAGGGGTTTTCCTAGCCGTCGCTTCCCGATCCGATCGCGGACCAGTGCTTGTGACGGGTTCGTTTCCACTTACCGCTGCGGGGCAGTCCCGGATTCACACCGGATTCCCTATTAAGCCATGGCCGAGAAACTGGACAGGGCACCAACGGATCACAAGATATAGGTGACCGATGGTAGGGTCAACACAAGTTATGGTGTTTTTGCGCCGCGCGCCGGAGGTGCTTGATGGATAAAGGAAACCACGTCGCCGAGTACCGGCTTCTTCGCCTGCAGAGGGGTAGACAACGCCAGTACGAGGCCCGAGTGACTTATCCCCGGATATAATTTCAGCAATACCGGCTCCCCATGGGCCTTCATGACATCGGCCAGCGAGTTGGAGTTGTGTACGTCCACTTCCTTATCGGCCAGGCCATGCAGGAGCAGCATCGGCGGTTCATCTCCGTCCACGAAATCGATCGGCTGGGCGCGATGCTGCTCAGATGGCAAATGGCCGAACATGCCCAGCATGTCCTTCTCGTTTGACGCGATGGGCACGAAGTCGTACACCCCGGCCAGGCCGATGAAGCCGGCCAGCTCCCGCGTGGTCATGCCCTGCGCCTGTAACCAGTGGCCATCGGTGGCAAGCAATCCGGCGATGTGTCCGCCAGCGGAGTGGCCCATGATGAACAAGCGCGAGGCGTCGCCGCCGAATTCCCCGGCATGGGCATGCGTCCATGCAACGGCGCGGGCTGCGTCAGCCATGAAGCCGTCCATCTTCACCCGGGGATATTTCCGGTAATCGGGAATCACCGCGACGATGCCGCGCGAGGCCAGCGCCGTACCGACGAAGCGATACCACTGCCGCTTGCCGCCGGTCCAGCTTCCGCCGTAGAAGAACACCACGACCGGTGCATTGACCGCGTCGGCCGGCCGATAAACGTCCAGCTTCAGGCCAGTGGACGGGTCGAAGGTAATGTCGCGCGTGGGCTCAATGCCATGACGGTGGTCGGTAGCGTTGAGCCCGGCGAAAAGCGTTGCCTCGCAACCGGTCAGGCAGGCGAGGAACACAAGGAGCATTCCTGCGCGCAAGAAAATGCCGCTTGCGCGGTGGCAGGTGGGCATGGCGTCACGCGCGATAGGCTTCATCCACCGAGCATGCCCGGTCACGCGTAGGCCATGCAATGTCAGCTGAGCTTTTCGCCCAGGTATGCCGCACGCGGGGCGTTGAAGCCGGCCTTGACCTGGCGGGCGGTTTCATCGATCAGCACTTCTTCCTCGCCCGCTTCAAGCGCCTTGAGCACCGCGTCTACTACGACCTGCGGATGCGTCTTGGGAGCCGTGACATTCTTCACCATGTCGGTATCGATGTAGCCCACATGCACGCCCAATACCTGCACACCGTCGGCATGCAGCTCGCTGCGCAGGCCATTGGTCAGGGCCCAGGCGGCGGCCTTGCTGACCGAATAGACCAGCGAGGTCGGCAGCGAGATCCAACTCAGCGCCGAAAGTACATTCACCACGGCGCCGTGGCGCTTGCGCAGCGACGGTGCGAAGGCCTGGCTTACCGAGAGCACGCCGAACAGGTTGGTGGCGAACTGGGCATCCAGTGCCGACCGTGCGCCGTCATCGAGCAGGCTCGACTTTGGCTCGGAGACGCCGGCATTGTTGATCACGATATCCACGTCCGGGTGGGCGCGGGCGGCTGCGGCGACGGTGTCGGGGTCGGTGACGTCCAGCCGCACCGGGATGGCGCCGGGGAGGTCCACCGTGGAGGGGTCCCGAGCACCGGCATAGACTTTGGCGGCCCCCAGCTTGAGCAGGGTCTGGGCGAAAGTGCGGCCGAGGCCGCGGTTGGCGCCGGTGACCAGGACGTTCTTGCCTTTGATTTCCATGGTGGTTCCTTCAGTTGAATGATGACCATCATTTAATAGGGCGCCCTGCCGGTTCTTCAACCCCCTTGCGCAGGTATTGCTTCATCTGCGGCATGCCATCATATGTCAGGTGTCATCCAACAGGCGTTCGCCATGCGTTACGACAAGGGACATAAAGAAGCCACTCGGGAGAAGATCCTGGTCGAGGCCGCCCGCCGCTTCCGTGAGGAGGGTATCGATGCGGTGGGTGTGGCCAACCTGATGGGGGGCATCGGCCTCACCCAGGGCGGCTTCTATAACCACTTTGATTCCAAGGACGCCCTGGCCCGCGAGGCCATGGCCAACGCCCTGGAGGCCACCAAGGCCCGCTTCGAGAAAGATGGCTCACTGGTGGCCCTGGTCGAGCGCTACCTGTCCACCGCCCACCGGGACCACCCGGGAAGGGGCTGCCCGGCGGCCACCCTCTCGCAGGAAATTGCGCGCGCCTCCGATGAGGTGCGCGAAGGCTTCACCGACGAGCTGGGTGAGATCCTGGCAACTATCCGTGGCGCCCTTCCTGATGCGATGTCCGCCCGGCAGAAAAAGGCAATCGCGATGGCAGCCTTCAGTTCCATGGTGGGTAGCATGACGCTGGCGCGGGCCGTCAGCGATCCGGCCTTGTCCGACGACATCCTCGCCGCGGGCCGGAAAGCCGTGCTCGCCATGCTGCAGAACCCGGCCTGATCCCACGTGGTGACGCTATTGGCATGGCGCCTGTGGCACCCTATCGCGTGAGCGACGGGTTCGGGAGCAATCGCCAGGTGGTGGAGCAGGTCGGGCAGGACGCATTGGTGGTGCGTTCGAGCCATTTCATGGCGGTCATGCGCCGTCTGGCGGGGCCGCTATTGTCGGCGGTGTTGCTGTGCCTGGCACTGTGGGCGCTGCATAGCCTTGCCAGCGAAGTCAGCTATAGCGAAGTCTCGCATTACGTTCACGACCTGCAGGGCTGGCAGATCGTGGTGGCCATGGCGCTCACCGCCGTCGGCTACATGGTGATGACTCTCTACGACTGGTATGGCCTGAAGTCGGTGGATGTCGCCTTGCCCCGGCGTGAGGTGTCGCTGATCTCATTCATCAGCTATGCCTTCAGCAATGTGCTTGGCATGTCGCTGCTGATCTCCGGCTCCATCCGTTACCGCTACTACATCCAGGCGGGCCTCACCAATACGCAGATCGCGCGGGTGGTGTTGTATTGCACCGGCGCCTTCTGGCTGGGCCTATGCGCACTTACCGGCGTCACCTTGCTGCTGGTGCCGTTGCCGGACGAACTTCCTTTCGCCAATTTGCGCATCCCTGTGGCGATCGTGTTGGCGCTGGTGCCGCTCACCTGGATTTTCGGTAGCCGGATCATCCGCCGGCCGATCAAGCTGTGGCGCTGGCACGCGATATTGCCCAAGCCTGGTCCTGCCTTCCGCCAGGTGGCCATCGGCGCGGTGGACTGGTGGCTGGCAGCGAGCGTGCTGTACGTGCTGATGCCCGATGATGCGAACTCCGGCTTCGGGCATTTCCTTGCGGTGTTCGTGCTGGCGCAGATGGCCGGCCTGATCAGCCACGTGCCCGGCGGCCTGGGCGTGTTCGAGGCGGTGATGCTGGCGGGCTTCGGCGCCGCCGGTAATGAAGGCCTGGAAGCGCCGATCCTGGGCGCGCTGGCCGCTTTCCGCGTGGTTTATTACCTGTTGCCGCTATGCGCCGCCACCTTGATGGTGCTGCTGCGCGAAGCGCGGACGCTGACCAAGAAAAGCATGGTGCCGCCCTGGTTCGCTGGTCTCCTGCCACCGTTCTTCGCCGGCCTCACCCTGGTGTCCGGCGCGGTGCTGCTGTTCTCCGGCGTCACCTCCGCCTCGCCCGGCCGCATGGACATGCTGCGCGGCGTACTGCCTTTGCCGGTGCTGGAGGCCTCGCATTTTCTCTCCAGCGTGATCGGCATGATGCTGCTGATCCTGGCCCGCGGCCTGCAGCGTCGCCTGGACGCGGCCTACGTGCTGACCCTGGTGCTGCTGGTGATCGGCGCGGTGCTCTCGGTGCTCAAGGGCGTGGCCTATGCCGAAGCGGCACTGCTGAGCCTGCTGGCCCTGGCCCTGGCGCCGGCGCACCGGCATTTCTACCGCCGCGCGTCGCTTTTCACCAGTACGTTCTCGGTGGGCTGGATCCTCGCCATCATCGGGGTGCTGGGCTGCACCACCTGGCTTGTGGTGTTCAGCCTCAAGCACGTGGAATACAACAGCAACCTGTGGTGGGAATTCTCCTTCCGCCACGGCAACGCGCCGCGGGCCCTGCGCGCCCTGGTGGGCGCGGCGGCGGCGGGCCTGATATTCGCCCTGGCCAAGCTGATCCGTCCGATGCGTACGCGGCCGCTGCCACCGAGCGATGCCGACATCCAGCGCGCCCTGCCGCTGGTGAAGTCGTTCAACTCATCCCAGGCCCACCTGGCCCTGATGGGCGACAAGACGTTGCTGTTCGCACCAGACGACAAAGCCTTCGTGATGTACGACATCGAAGGCCGCAGCTGGGTGGCGATGGGCGATCCGGTAGGCATCGATGAGGCGGCCCGACGCGAGATCGTCTGGAGCTTCCGCGAGTTGTGCGAGCAGGCTGGCGGATGGCCGTTGTTCTACCAGGTGCGGCCGGACGACCTGGACCTGTACCTGGATATGGGCATGCACCTGATGAAGATAGGTGAAGAGGCGAGGGTAAAACTTGCCGACTTCAACCTCGATGGAAAATCGCGCAAGAGTTTGCGCAACATCGTCAACAAGCTGCATCGCGATGGCCTGACCTTGCAGATCGTGCCACCTGAGGGTGTGGCCGCCCTGCTGCCGCGGCTCAAACCCGTGTCCGATGCCTGGCTGCATGACAAGCACGTGCGCGAGAAGGGCTTCTCACTTGGCGGTTTCGACGAAAGCTATCTGGTCCGCACGCCGATGGCGGTAGCATGGCTCGATGGCAACCCGGTTGCCTTCGCCAACCTGTTGCTGACAGACAGCAAGGAAGAGGCTTCGGTGGATCTCATGCGCCATCTTCCCGATGGACCGGCCGGCATCATGGATTACCTCTTTATCGAACTCATGATCTGGGCCCGCGGCGAAGGCTACTGTTGGTTCAACCTCGGCATGGCGCCGCTGTCGGGCCTGCGCAACCGGCGCATGGCACCGTTGTGGAACCGCTTCGGTGCCATGGTGTTCGGCCGTGGCGAACGCTTCTACAACTTCCGCGGCCTGCACCAGTACAAGGAAAAATTCGGGCCCGAGTGGGAACCGCGCTACCTGGCGGTATCCGGCGGCATCGGCCTGCCGGTGGCGCTGACCAATGTGGCCAGCCTGATTTCCGGCGGCCTGACCGGCGTGGTGCGTCGATGAGGCGAAGTACCCGCTGGAGCCTGGGCGTAGTCGGGCTCATCGTGGTTGCCGGTGTGCTGTGGTGGCAGCCGTGGAGGCATGTGTCGCTCGATGAAGCAGCCGTGGTGCTGGACGGCGCGCGTGGCATCACGCCGCCGCCGGAGCTTGCCGATGTGATGGTGGTGTTCTACAGCGGCGACGGCGGCTGGTCGGACCTGGACAAGGGCCTTGGCCAGGCGATGGTCGATCGCGGCGTGCCGGTACTGGGCATCAATTCCTTCAAGTATTTCTGGCGCAACAAGCCGGTAGAAATGGCCGGACCTGAGCTCGACGCTGCCGTGAAACAGTACCTGGCGCGCTGGCACAGGAAGCGTGTGCTGTTGATGGGCTTTTCCTTCGGTGCGGACGTGGCGCCATCCATCCTGGAACAGGCTTCGCCGGAAACCCGGGCAACCGTGGCGCAGATCGTGCTGCTATCGGGCAGCCGCGATGTGAACTGGGAGATCGAGATGGAGGACTACATGGTCGCCAACTGGTTCACCACCAAGGCGCGCATCGTCACCCAGTGGGTGAACCCGATCCCGCATACGCCGGCCATGCCACCCATCGCGGCCCTGGACGGCAAGCCACCGGTGGCCTGCTACTGGGGCGCGGACGACTTCGACGATTCGATCTGTACGGACAAAAGCCTGCCGACATGGGTGGTGGTACATCCGATGCCCGGCACGCATCACTTTGACGAGAAATATCCGGCGCTGGCCACGCGCATCATCAACGACTTCCCGAAATAATCAGCTAGGCCGGTGGGTGAGCCAGGCCAGGAAGCCGTCGACGATGTGCGCGGCGGTCTGGTCGATTTCCGCACGGTAAACGTCATCGCCATGGGGTTCTTCCAGCGTTGCCAGCTGGCTGTCGAGCAGGTGCGGATCGAAGAAATGACCCTTGCGGGTAGCCAGGCGCTCACGCAGCAAGGCGGGTGTGCCATGCAGGAACAGGAATACCGTGCCCGGGCCTGAGAGGCGTTCGCGATAGACGGCCTTCAATGCCGAGGCCGCCAGCACCAGGTCGCGTCCGGTGTCGCGGTGTCTGTTGATCACACCCTCGATGGCCTCGAGCCAGGGCTCGCGGTCGTCGTCGGTAAGGGGGATGCCCTCGCGCATCTTCGCCACGCTTTGGGGCGTATGCAGCTGGTCGGAATCGACGAAGTCGCGTTCCATCCGCGTGGCCAGCAACTGACCGATGGTGGTCTTGCCGGAACCCGAGACGCCCATCACCACGACGATGGGCGTGCCGGTATGGCTGTTGGATGATTCTGTCGTCATCGAAAGCATCCCTGGGGAAGCCCGGCCAACGTACACCCTAACCAATTCGCCAGGCACGATAAATATCCCTGGTCATGAAGTCTGTTTGCGTTGTGCCGATGGGTGGCCGGCCGTAACATCGACTGTTTTCAGCGATCAGGGCCCCGCCATGGCGATCATCGACCTGCGTAGCGACACCGTCACCCGGCCCACCCGGGCCATGCGCGAGGCCATGCTCGATGCGCCCGTGGGCGACGATGTGTATGGCGAGGATCCCACCGTCAATGCCTTGCAGGAGCGCCTGGCTGCCGACCTCGGTTTCCAGGCGGGGCTGTTCGTGCCCAGCGGTACGCAAAGCAACCTGCTCGGCCTGATGGCGCATTGCGAGCGGGGCGATGAGTACCTGGTAGGCGCCGATGCCCACACCTATAAATTCGAAGGTGGCGGCGCGGCCGTGCTTGGGTCGATCCAGCCGCAACCGATTGCGCACCAGCCCGACGGTTCGCTTGCCATCACCGACCTGGAAGCGGCGGTGAAGCCGGTGGATCCGCACTTCGCCCGTACCCGCCTGCTGGCGCTGGAGAACACCTGGCATGGCCGGGCATTACCGCGCCCCTATGTGCGCGAGGCTCAGGATTTCGCCCGGCGCCACGGGCTTGGCGTGCATCTGGACGGCGCGCGGCTGTTCAACGCCGCCACGGCGTACGGTGTAACGGCACGTGAGGTGGCCGACGGCTTCGACAGCGTATCGGTGTGCTTCTCCAAGGGCCTGGGTGCACCGGTGGGCTCGGTGTTACTGGGGAGCACCGCCTTCATCGACCGCGCCCGCCGCTGGCGCAAGGTTGCCGGCGGGGGCTGGCGCCAGGCAGGCATGCTGGCCGCTGCATGCCTGCATGCGCTCGATCACCACGTGGCGCGGCTGGCGGACGACCACGCGCGTGCGGCGCGGTTGGCCGAAGGCTTGCGCGGGCTTGAGGGCATGACGGTGGATGCACAGCACACCAACATGGTGTTCGTCCGCGTGCCGGTGGAGCGCCTGCAGGCGCTCGACGCGCACCTGCGTGCCGCCGAGGTGCGCGTAAGTATCGGCTACCTGCCTACCGTGCGCCTGGTGACGCACCTGGACATCGACGACGACAGTGTCGAACGCTCCATCGCCGCGTTCGCTGGTTTCTTCGGCCGGAACTAAACCGGGCGATGCTCGCGCGCGAGGTATTCCTCGCTTTGCATTTCGATCAGGCGTGATTCGGTGCGGGCGAACTCCGCACGTACGCGCTCGCCATCGTAGAGCTCGGTAATGGGCGCCGCGGCCGACAGCACCAGCTTGACCTGGCGATCGTAGAACTCATCCACCATCATCACGAAGCGCTTGGCCTCGTTCTCGGTATACATGGTGAACTGCGGCACGTTGGACACCATCACCATCGGATAGCGTCGCGCCAGTTCGATGTAGTCGGCCACGCCACGCGGCCCTTCGCACAGGGCGGCGAAATCGAACCAGGCGATATTCGCCGCGCTCTTGCGCATGGGAATCTGGCGGGCGTGGATCTCAAGCGTGCCGCCATCGACGACATCGCCCGTGGCCTGGGCGCTGAAAATGCGAGCGAGCGAGCGTTCGGCTTCGGCGCCCGGCGGAACCAGATACACCGGCGCCTGGGCGAGGGCGCGCAGGCGCCAGTCGCGCGGGGAGATCATCTCGTGCACCTTGCAGTGCTTCTCGATCAGGGCGATGGCGGGGAGGAAACGCGCACGTTGCAGCCCGCCCTTGTACAGGTTGCCAGGCGGGGTGTTGGAGGTGGTGACCAATGACACGCCGCGCTCGAACAGTGCCTCGAGCAGGTTCGCAAGGATCATCGCATCGCCGATGTCGTTCACCAGGAATTCGTCCAGGCACAGCACGCGCGCCTTCCCGGCGATGCCGGCGGCCACCTCCACCAGCGGATCGGAGCGCTCGCCTAGCGCGCGCATGGCCTCGTGGGTTTCGCCCATGAAGCGATGAAAGTGACGTCGCAGCACCATGCCCTGGGGCATGCTCGCCACGAACATGTCCATCAGGAAGGTTTTGCCGCGGCCGACGCTGCCCCACAGGTACAGGCCCTGCACCGGCTCGGGGGTTTCCCCGAGGAGGGTCTTAATCTTCCCGAAGAAGCCGCCGTTATCCTGCTTCTGGCAAAGCGCCGCGTGCATGCGATCGAATTCGGGCAGCACGCTCAGCTGCGCCGGATCGGATTCCCAGCGGTGGCCGGTCACGCCCTCGCGGTAACGAAGGCTTGGTGTTACGTCGTTGCAACTCATCCCTGGCGCGCTGGCGGCAGCCAGTCCTTCACCCCGTGCTTCACCGCACCTCGCAGGTCCATCAGGCGGCGGTGGAAGAAGTGGCTGGTTTCGGGCATGCGTACCAATGCCGGCTCGGCATCGAGGCTGTCGATCCAGTCGTAGACGGTTTGCGGGTCGACGATTTCGTCTTCCTCGCCCTGTACGATCAGCCAGTGGCAGGTGGGTGTGCGCAGGCTGGAGAAATCCCAGCGGCCAGCGGGCGGCGCGATGGAAACCAGGGCGTCCGCGTGCAGGCGCACCGCGTTCGAGATCGACACGAAGCTGCCGAAGGAGAACCCCGCAAGCCACAGGGCATCGCCTGGATGAACGCGCCGCGCCCATTCGACCACGGCGGCGAGGTCGTCGCCCTCGCCCAGGCCATTGTCGAACTCGCCCTCCGAAGCGCCGACGCCACGGAAGTTGAAGCGTACGGTGTCCAGGCCCGATTCGCGCAGGGAGCGCTCGAGCATGGTCACCACCTTGTTGTGCATCGTGCCGCCCTGCAGCGGGTGCGGATGGCAGATCACCACGGTGCCGCGCCGGGCTTCGGCGGGGTCCGCAGGGTCGGCGGCCACTTCGAGCTTGCCGGCAGGCCCGGGGAGGGCGAAGCTCAGGGCTTCGGCCGGGAAGATGTCCGGTGCATCGGCGAGAGGTTCGTTCATGGCGCCCATTCTACTAGCTGCGGCCGGATCCTTCCGGCCGGATGCGACACCGTGAACATCCTTGCCCATGCCTTCCTTGGTGGCGCCAACGACGACCTTCGCCTGGGCGGCATGATGGGTGATTTCGTGCGGGGCGTACCCGATCCTTCGCTGCCTGAGGCCGTGCGGCGCGGGATCGTGCTGCACCGGGCCGTCGATACCTTCACCGACCGTCATCCGCTGGTGGTCCAGGCGCGCGGATGGTTCCATGCGCCGTTCCGGCGTTACGCCGGGATCCTGCTGGACATGTGGTTCGACCATTGCCTGGCGCGGGATTTCGCCGCGTGGAGCGATATTCCGCTCGATGAGTATTCCGACGGGGTGCACCAATTGCTGCGCCAGCGCCACGCGCTCATTCCCGAGCGCATGCGCGGATTCATCACATACATGGAACGGGAGGGCCTGCCCGCCGCCTATGCCGACCGCGACACCCTGGGCCGCGCTTTCGTCGGCATGTCACATCGCCTCAGCCGCGAGAATCCGCTGGCCGAGGCGATGCCGGTATTGCTGGCACTGGAGGAGGAGCTATGGCGGTGCTTCCGTGGCTTCTTCCCGGACTTACTGGCCTTTGCCAGGGGCCATGGATGAAGGCGTTGCCGCGTCTTCTTCAGGCCGCCGTGGCATGGGGGTGGAACTGGTCTTCCTCGGTGGATCCCGAGAGCGCCGAGAGCGAACTCAAGCCGCCCGCGATCACCTGGTTCACCTGGTCGAAGTAGCCCGTGCCCACTTCGCGCTGGTGCTTGGCGGCGGTATAGCCGTCTTTTTCCGCCGCGAACTCGGCCTCCTGCAGTTCCACATAGGCTTCCATCTGTCGGTCGCGATACCCGCGGGCCAGCTGGAACATCGAATGGTTCAGCGCGTGGAAGCCCGCCAGGGTGATGAACTGGAAGGTGTAGCCCATCGCGGCCAGGTCCTTCTGGAAAGTGGCGATGGTGTCGTGGTCGAGGTTCTTCTTCCAGTTGAAGCTGGGTGAACAGTTATAGGCAAGCATCTTGCCGGGAAACTTCGCCCTGATCGCTTCGGCGAACTGGCGTGCCTGGGCGAGGTCCGGCGTGGAGGTCTCGCACCAGATGAGGTCGGCGTAGGGCGCATAGGCCAGGCCACGGGCGATGGCCTGCTCGATGCCCTGCGTGCTTTCGTAAAAGCCTTCCACCGTGCGCTTGCCGGTCAGGAACGGTTTGTCGTGGTCGTCGATGTCACTGGTCACCAGCGAAGCGCCCATGGCGTCGGTGCGGGCCACGATCAGGGTGGACACACCGGCGACGTCTGCGGCCAGGCGCGCGGCCACGAGTTTCGGCACCGCTTCCTGCGTGGGCACCAGCACCTTGCCACCCATGTGGCCGCACTTCTTGGCGCTGGCGAGCTGGTCTTCGAAATGCACGCCGGCGGCGCCCGCCTCAATCATGTGCGACATCAGTTCGTACGCATTGAGCACGCCGCCGAAACCTGCCTCGGCGTCGGCTACGATGGGCAGCATCCAGTCGATGTCGTCCTTGCCTTCGGCGTGATGGATCTGGTCGGCGCGCAATAGCGTTTTGTTGATCTTGCGCACCACGTTGGGTACGGAGTCCACCGGGTACAGCGATTGATCGGGATACATGGTGCCGGCCGTGTTGGCATCGGCCGCCACCTGCCAGCCGGAGAGATAGATTGCCTTCAGACCGGCCTTGGCCTGCTGCATGGCCTGGTTGCCGGTGAGAGCGCCCAGTGCGTTCACGAAGGGCTCTTTCTTCAGGCTATGCCACAGGCGTTCGGCGCCTCGGCGGGCGAGCGTGTATTCCACCTGCACGTTGCCGCGCAGGCGCAGGACATCATCGGCGCCGTAAGGGCGCGTCACGCCTTCCCAGCGGGCATCGTGGTTCCAGGCCTGGTTGATTTCAGCGGCGGTGTTCTTCTTCATGAATGGCTCCTGGAAAGAGTTTTTCCGGCGGTGGTCAGGCGAGCTGGTCGTAGGCGGGCAGGGTGAGGAAGTCGGCCAGGGCATCGGCGTGGGTAAGTCGGCCGATCAATCCGGCAGCTTCCATGGCGTATTCATGGCCCGGGTCGTTACTGCTGGCCAGCAAATGCGCGTGGCGGTTCAGGGCGTGGTCGAACAGGGCGAAGTCGATCACCGCATGGTCGGAGAATTCCACAGGACCGCGATGCAGCCACTGCCACAGCTGGGCGCGCGCGATCTCCGCGGTGGCGGCGTCCTCCATCAGGTGATGGATGGGCACGCAGCCATTGCCACCCAGCCAACTGGCCGTGTAGCGCAGGCAAACCTCCACGTTGTTGTCGAAGCCCGCGCGGGTGACCGTGCCGATCGCAGGCACGATCAGCTGGTCGCGGGTGACCTCGACGTTGCCACGCAACACATGCAGCTGGTTGGGTGTCGGCATATGGGCATCGAAGATTTCCTTCGCCACCGGCACCAGGGCCGGGTGCGCCACCCATGTGCCGTCATGGCCGGCCATGACTTCGCGCAGTTTGTCGGCGCGTACTTTGGCCATCGCCGCTTCGTTGGCAACGTCGTCGTTGCGAATGGGAATCTGCGCGGCCATGCCGCCCATGGCGAACGCGCCGCGGCGATGGCAGGTACGGATCAGCAGTTCCGAATAGTGCTTCAGGAACGGCACCGTCATCACCACCTGGCCGCGCTCGGGAAGCAGGCGGTCGCGATGGTCGCGGAAGGTCTTCAGGTACGAAAAAATATAATCCCAACGGCCGCAATTAAGCCCGACGACACGCGTGCGCAGTGCATGCAGGATTTCATCCATTTGAAACACGGCCGGCAGCGTTTCAATCAGCACCGTGGCCTTCATGCTTCCGCGCGGCAGTTCCAGCTCGCCCTCGGCCAGGTCCATCACGGCGTTCCACAATGCCGCTTCTTCCATCGACTGAAGCTTCGGCAGGTAGAAATAGGGGCCGCGGTCGCGTTCGTGCAGGGCGCGGGCGTTGTGGAAGGCGAACAGGCCGAAGTCGAAAAGGGCGCCGGCAATCGCCGTGCCGTCGATCTTCAGGCTGCGCTCGGGCAGGTGCCAGCCTCGGGGACGGATGACCAGAACGGCGGGGTCCGGGCCCACGCGGTAGGCCTTGCCCTCGGGGCTGGTGAATTCGATGCTGCCATCCACTGCGTCGCGCAGGTTCGCCTGGCCGCGCACCTGGTTGTCCCAGGTCGGTGAGCTGGAATCCTCGAAATCGGCCATGAACACCTTCGCGCCGGCATTGAGCGCGTTGATGATCATCTTCCGCTCCACTGGCCCTGTGATCTCAACGCGGCGGTCCTGCAGCGCCGAGGGAATCGTTGCCACTGACCAGGCGCTCTCGCGAATGGCCCGGGTGTCGTCGCGGAAGTCGGGCAACTGGCCCTGGTCGAAGCTGGCCTGGCGGCGGATGCGCTCGGCCAGCAATTCCCGGCGGCGACCGTCGAAACGGCGATGCAGGGTGGCCAGGAAGGCCAGGGCGTCGGGGGTCAGGATC
This sequence comes from Pinirhizobacter sp., assembly GCF_036499745.1. Lineage (NCBI taxonomy): Bacteria > Pseudomonadati > Pseudomonadota > Gammaproteobacteria > Lysobacterales > Rhodanobacteraceae > Pinirhizobacter > Pinirhizobacter sp. The sequence continues at coordinate 95,885 of NZ_DASYDG010000026.1, read as the reverse complement.
GCCTCGAAGCCATCCTGCATGCTGCCCTTCAGTTCGATCGATTCGCTGGCGATGTATTCGGCTGCTGCGGCCATGGCCCTTGGTTCCGTGTCGTTGCGTTGACTGGCACGCTACGATCAAAAGAGCTAAGTTGACAAAGCAAATGTTTCAATTCGTTACATTGATGCTGTTAAAGTAATAGGCAAATGCCAGAATCTAAAAGGAAAAAGGTCACCGGTTCGCGCCTGAACAAGGCAACGGAGGATGTCGAACGCCTGTACTACAAGGGCAACCGGCAGAAGCAGCTGCGTGCTTTCGTGGCAACGGTGAAGTTGGGAACGCTCAGCCGCGCGGCGGAGTCGCTGTTTCTGTCCCAACCGTCGATAAGCCTGCAGATCAAGGCGCTGGAGCGAGAGCTGGGCACCCGGTTGCTCGAGCGAACCCGTCGGCGCATCACTGTCACCGATGCCGGGGAGATCCTCTATGACCTGGCCCGGCCCCTGATCGAAGGCATGGACACGCTCGACCGGGATTTCCACGCCCGCACTCGTGGCGTACAGGCGGGCAAGCTGACGGTGGCGGCAGGCACGTCTACCATTCATTACCTGCTTCCGGACATCGTGCACGCCTACCGCGAACAGTATCCGGCCGTGCAGTTGCAGCTGGCCAACGTCACCGGCCGCGATGGCCTGGCCATGCTCCGCGCGGACGAGGCGGATTTCGCCATTGGTTCGATGCTGGACGTGCCCAACGACATCGCGTGGGCACCGGTGTACCACTACGACCCGATGCTGATCATGCCACTGGGCCACCCGCTGGCGGCGAAGGAAAACATTCGCCTGGAAGATCTCTCACCCTATGGCTTGATCCTGCCGCCGCAACGCCTTACCACCCACCGCATGGTCGACATGGTGTTCCAGCAGCGCCAGGTGCCTTATACGGTGGCGATGGAAGTGGGTGGGTGGGACGTGATCAAGCAATACGTGGCCAAGGGCATGGGCATTTCCATCGTCACCAGCATCTGCCTGTCCGAGGCCGACAAAGCGAACCTCGCCATCCGCAACATGCGCCAGTTCTTCCCGCAGCGGAGCTACGGCGTGGTGATGCGCAAGGGGAAATACCTGAGCGACGAAGCCCGGGCCTTCATCGACCTCATTCGCCCAGGCCTGCTCGGCCACCGCGACTACGACGAGCCCGGCCACTCGCAGCGGTAAACCTTACTCGGTGTTGCGGTGCTTGCCGATGTAAGGGCGGAAGAGCGCGCGGATAGTCGCCATGTCGGCTTCCTGATTTCCCGTCGGGTAGAAGGGTTCGCCCAGGGTGAAGCTCTTGGACGGGTAGTCAATGTATAGCGGAAGCAGCGGCACGTTGGCGGCCTCGGCGATGCGAAGGAATCCCGACTTCCAGTGGACGACCTTCTTCCGCGTGCCCTCCGGTGTGATACCCAGCCACATGCGCTCGTGCGTGCGGAAGCGTTCCTTCATCTGGTCCACGATATTGGTGGCCGCCGAGCGGTCGATCGGCACCGCTCCGAGCGGACGGAGGATGACCCCCAGCGGGCCGTCCACCACTTCGCGCTTGATCATGATGCCGATGTCGATGCCGTGGTAGACCTTCAGCAGCACGCCCCACACACCGTCCCAATAGGACGAATGCGGTGCGCCGATCACGATCATTTTCGGCAGGTTGGGGAACCTGCCTTTCAGCTCCCACCCGCTAATCGACAGGATAAAACCGCACACGCGCCGCCAGAAGTTGCTGCGGATCCGCGGCACGTTGTCCGGTACGGTAGGTAAGGGTTTCACTCGTCGCCCTTGGGCCGCGAACGACCGGCCTTGACCTGCCCGCGCTGCTGTTTGCCAGCCAGGCGGCGTTCCTTCGAAGCGCGGGTCGGCCGAGTGGCCAAGCGTTTTTTCGGCACGATCGTGGCGCCTCGGATCACCTCGGCCAGGCGCTCCCGGGCATCGTCGCGGTTACGCCCCTGATCGCGAAAGCGACGTGCCTGGATCACCAGCACGCCCTCGGTGGTAAGCCGACGGTCGGCCCGTGCCAGCAGGCGCTCTCGTACTTCATCGGGGAGGCTGGGCGAATGGACTACGTCGAAGCGCAACTCCACCGCACTCTCTGTGCGATTTACATGCTGCCCGCCAGGGCCGTCGGCACGCAGGAAGCGTTCGACCAGCTCTGGTTCGGGAATGACGATGGAACGCGTGACGGAGAGCATGGGGCGGGATTCTAGCAGGGCGGTTGTAGGGGCGTCTCCCGGCGGGTTGTATCGATTCCGGTGTCTCCGCCCTGGATCTGGGTGGATTCTTACAGCGCGTCGGAAACGGCCCTCCTACGGTTGGAACTCTTCAAGCCGAGGGATCGGAACTTGCCTATGACTACATCCGAATTCAATCTCTCGAAACATGCTCGTGCTTACCAGTACGACTACATGACAGTGATCGACAACGTAATGCCCTCGACCCTATGCGATGTCCTGCGGTGCAGGATCAACAAAATTATCGAGGATGGGAAGGTCGCATGGGTAAGCCACGAGGGCAAAGGTAACGCCGACGTCTCTGATGCAGGGGGTCGCTATTTGCATCATATCTTCCAGGGAGATGATGTCAGGGAGCATCTTCCAGAACTAACCACGCTGTATCACGCGGTTCTACCCCTGGTTACTGCGATCACGAATCAGGATGTCGTCGTGTCTCCCCATCGACGGTCCGATGTGAACATCAAGGTTTACCCGGCAGGTGGTGGCACGCTCGGCGAGCACTATGATTCGAATGGAATTACAGCCTTGCTTTTCCTGACAAGCAACAAGGAAGCTCCGCTGCGCGTGCAACTTCCCCGCGCCCATCCGAGCAAGCAGAACCCATGGGTCGAACGTCGGAATGTGTATGCGACTGCCGGCTCATTGCTGTTGATGAAAGACAGGGAGGTTCTGCACGACTGCGAGCCCACCGTCACGGAGCAGAAGATCACGGCGGTACTGAATTTCTATACCAGGGATGACACCTGGCGCCATGAGAGATTCGATGCGTTCGTTTATGAAGGCGCGAACCCGGCTGGGACGACTTATGCCGATTAAAAAAGCCGACCTCGCGCTGGGAATTCTGGTAACGCTGATGTGGGGAAGCAATTTCTCTGTCATCGGATTTGGGCTGAGGTACATCGACCCGTACATCCTGACTGCGCTCAGGTTCGTCCTTACGGCATTCCCATTAGTCTTCTTCTTCAAGAGGCCAAAAAATATACCCATAAGGATCCTTGTGATCTACGGAAATATTTTTGGGCTGGGGTTGTGGGGAGTGGTAAATATAGCCATGTCGGCCGGCCTGTCTGCCGGCCTGTCGTCTGTTCTCCTGCAACTTAGCGCGTTCTTTACCATCATCCTGTCAGCGCTGCTTTTTCGAGAGAGGATCAGTGTACCCAGCGCTATCGGCATGCTGGTCTCGCTTATTGGACTGATCCTGGTCTTTCGGACGACAACCGAGGCGTCAGGCTTACCCGGGATAGGCCTTGTGCTCCTGGCAGCTTGTAGCTGGAGCGTCTGCAACATCATTGTCAAGAAGAACAAGCCGGGCGATATGGTTGCATTTATCGTGTGGTCGAGCGCCTTCTCCGTGCCTGGCTTACTCGCGCTTGCATACATCGCGCGTGGTGGGCAGGCATTTTACGAAGCTGCTGCGAACTTCGGCTGGCCCGCAGCCTTTTCGATCATTTTCCAGGCGTACATTACGACGATTCTCGGGTATATGACCTGGAACAACCTGATCAAGAAATATCCAGCGTCAACCGTGGCTCCGCTATCGCTGCTTGTCCCTGTCACGGGAATACTTACATCCTGGATCTTCTTGCATGAACGGATGTCCGCACAGATGCTGTTGGCGATCACGGTCGTCCTTTGTGGGGTGGCGATATTCGTCAACTCAACAAAAATATCAGCCGTAGCTAGCCGGGTGCGTTCCAACCAAACCGCTCCATCAAGGCTACCCAAGTCCCGTCCAGCCCCGCTTTCACCACCATCCTCTCCCCACTCAACGGATGGTCGAATTCCAGCGCCATCGCATGCAACAACATCCGGTGACACGAAAAGTACTGCTTGAACAGCCGATTATGATCCCCACGACCATGCTGGCTGTCGCCAATGATCGGGTGATGGATATGCGCGAAGTGCTTGCGTATCTGCCGGAAACGCCCTGTGCGCGGTGACGCCAGCATCAGCGCATAGCGCTGGCTTTCATACCGCCCAAGGGCAATCGGTACTTCGATCACACCAAGCCGCTGATAGTCTGTCACCGCGTCCTTCCGCGGGCCGGTATCGCGCGAGCCGGGCAGCGCGTAGTCGATACTGCCGCTCTCTGGGTCCGGCCACCCGCGCACCACGGCCAGGTAGCGCTTTTGCACGCTGCGCCCCATGAACTGCTCACCCAAAGCCCCGGCGATTTCCTTGCTGCGCGCAGAGAGCAACACGCCACTGGTGGCTCGGTCCAGCCGATGCGCCAGGTACACGTCACCGCCGACCTGCTCACGCAGCATATCAATCAGGAACGCATCATCAGGCCCGACGAACTTCGACCGGTGCACGGCAAGGTTGGCAGGCTTGTTGACGGCGATGATCTCGTCGTCCTGGTACAGGATCTCAAGCACTGCTTTAGCGCCGCCGGCGCGGCCAGCCCACCACGAAGGCGAGCACGCCAGCCACAGCGGCAACCGCCGCGGGCCAGCCACCGTTCTGCGGCTTCAGGCCGAAGGCGAGCGTGGCGCAGACCAGCAACACGCCACCGAGCAGGCAGAAGGCCATGCTGCGCCGCGTACGCTGGCTGTCATCGGCACGCAGGGCCAGTTCGGCGGGATCGGCCACCATGCGATGCGTGCCGCGGCCGCCCTCGCGCAGGAATGCGTGGACCAGTTCGGGCAGTTCAGGCGCGGTATGCAACCACTGCGGCGCACGGCGGCGAAGCTGCTTCAACGTGTTGCGCAGGCTGTAGCGCTCGCGAAGGATGCGCTTCAACACCGGGTGCGCCACGGCCCAGATATCGATGTCCGGATCGAGCGTGCGACCCACGCCTTCGATATTCAACAGGGTCTTCTGCAACAGGATGAGCTGCGGCTGCAAAGTCAGTTCAAACTGCCGCGCGGTCTGGAACAGCTTCACCACGAGCTCGGCGATCGATATCTGTGAAAGCGGCCGGGTGAAGTAGGGCTCGCACACCGTGCGCACGGCGGCTTCCAGTTCGTCCAGGCGCACATTGGCGGGCATCCAGCCGGCTTCCACGTGCAGCGATGCAATGCGCGCGTAATCGCGTTCGAACAGCGCGATGAAATTCTCAGCCAGCCAGTACTGGTCGGCTTCGGGCAGCGAACCCATGATGCCGAAGTCCAGCGCGATGAAGCGCGGTTCACCCACGCGAGCGGTGTCCACCCAGATATTTCCCGGATGGGCATCGGCGTGGAAGAAGTTGTCCCGGAACACCTGTTCGTAGAACAGGCGCACGCCTTTTTCGGCCAGGCGCTTGCGGTCGATGCCGGCAGCGTCGATGGCGGCGATGTCGTCGGCGCTCACGCCATACACGCGCTCGAGCGTCAGCACTCCCTGGGTGGTGAATTCCCAATGCACCTCGGGCACGTAGAGGTCGTCGCCGATGATGAAGTTGCGGCGAAGCAGGCTGGCGCTTGCGCCTTCGCGCTGCAGGTCCAGCTCGTTGGCCAGCATCTTTTCCACTTCCGCCACTACGTCCAGTGGACGGATCTTGTCGGCGTTCGGATGCCAGCGCTGGGCCAGTTCGCCCAGTGCGCGGATCAGGTTCACATCACGGGCGATCCGCTTCTCGATGCCCGGGCGCAGTACCTTCACCACCACGGCGCGGCCGTCGTGCAAGGTGGCCGCATGCACCTGGGCGATCGACGCCGAGGCCAGGGCGGTTTCGTCGAAGGATGAAAATGCCTCAGTCACCGGCATGCGCAGTTCGCGCTCGACGATGGCGCGGGCCTCACCGCCGGGGAAGGGCGGTACCTGGTCCTGCAGCAGGGACAATGCGTCGGCGATGTCGGGCGGGATCAAGTCCCGCCGGGTGGACAGCACCTGGCCCGCCTTGACGAAGATCGGCCCGAGTTCGGTCATGGCCAGGCGCATGCGCGTGCCACGGTCCATGCCTTCGATGCCCGAAGGCGGCTTACCTGCGAACGGACGTAGCCACCGTAGCGGAGCGAGCATGCGGTCGCTGCCGCCGCCGACGTCATCCAGGCGGTAGCGGAACAGTACGGCGATGACGCGAAGCAGGCCCGGTGCCAGGCGCACCGGCATCATGCGGCGGGCTTCCCGTGGCTGCGTTCAAAGCGGGCCAGGCGTGCCTCGAGGCGGTCGCTGCGCTCGCGCAAGGCATCCACGCCATCGAGGAATTCATCCAGCTCGCCCGGTGCCACGGCCACGCGGGTTTCATCGCGCAGCCATGCCGCGGTGTCTTCGGCGAATTGCGCCGCACGCTCGCGGCCATGGTCGAAGGCGCCGCGGAAGGCCCGTGCCACCTGTACCCCTATGACATCACCGAACACGCCGGTGAAAGCTTCTTCAACGTCAGGGGAATATCCGCCGATGAGTTTCTCCAGCCGGCGGGCGAGGTCGGCGTCGCCGGCGATATCCACCTTGCCTGGCGCCACGCTGTCGTCGTTCTTGCGCATGGCCATGGCCAACAGGCTTCCCGGGCTGGCGGACACGCGCAGCGAGGAGGTTTCCTCGCCCGGTCCCACCACCAGTGCACCGTCGGCGACGGTAATGCGGAAGGTAAGTTCGGGCCCCGCCAGGTGTACCTGCACGCTGCGCCCATCGAGCGCACGCAGGCGCAGGCCGGTTTCGGGATCCAGCGAGACGGCGCGGTTCAATGCGCGCTGCAGGGCGGTTCCGGCGAGCTTGCGCAGTGGCCGGGGCAGGAAGGACGGGGCGGCATCGGTCATGCCAACGATTGTAGCGCGGCGGCTAGCTGGAACCGGCAAAGCCAAGCTGGCGCCAGGCCTCGTACACGGCCACCGCCACGGTGTTGGACAGGTTCAGGCTGCGGCTATGCGGCTGCATGGGCAGGCGCAAACGGTGATCTGGGGCAATGGCGTCCAGGACCTCGGCGGGGAGACCGGCCGTTTCGCATCCGAAGAGCAGGGCGTCGCCTTCCTCGTAGCGGGCATCCACATGCCGGACGGTGCCGCGGGTGGAGAAGGCAAAGACGCGATTGGCGTCAATCTGGCCAAGGCAGTGGTCCAGGCTGTCATGGACCTGCATGCGGGCGTATTCGTGGTAGTCCAGCCCGGCGCGGCGCATGCGCTTGTCGTCGAGCTCGAAGCCGAGCGGTCGGATCAGGTGCAGCGTCGCGCCGGTATTGGCGCACAAACGAATGGCGTTGCCAGTGTTCGGTGCGATTTCGGGGCGGAAGAGGATGACATGCAGCATCCGTCCATTATGAACGGACTTGCGGGCAGATCAGGCCATCAGCCGGCAACACGCAAGCGGACGGGACGGTGGCGAGGGCGGTACCGGCGACGCCGTTGGCGATCGGGTGCGAGAACAGCATGGAGCCGAGGATCAGGCCACTGGCCATCAGGCAGGCTGCGAACAGGCCACGGAGAAGGAGCATTTCGTATTTCATGGGGGTGAACCTTTTTTGGAAGTTGTCCGGGCTTTCTTTCCCCGGGCATGACTACCAATGCATCCGCCGTGCCAGCCTCCCGTTCTATCATAACAAATTGAAATTAAATGAGAAAAATACTCGTCATGGCATGTAAGTGGCTGTCCGCGGACAACGGTCCCAGCGACCGGACATTGTCCGGACGGATGCCCATCGTGTCGCGGACTCAGCCGGGCATCACCCGATGCATAAAGGCATCGAATAGCGGCACGGTAAACGCCACCAACCCGTGTTCCGGCGAAAAGATCATGCCTTTCTTGATCAGGCTATCCCGGATCGTACCCAGGCTTCGCACCGTCTTCTGCGCGCGGGCGGCTACGTCGGACGTGCGTTGGGGACCTTCGCCAAGATCCGCCAGATGCCTCATGTATTCCCGTTCAGAGGGAGTGAGTCGATCAAATCGCACGCGGAAAAATGATCCATCAAGCTTGGCAATGGAACGCGCGGTAGCGCGCCGGGCAGCATCCAGGGTGATCCCATCGAAATCTGCCAGGTTCCAGGCGTTATAGCCCCATTCCTGAAGGAAATACGGGTAACCGCGAGTGTGCGTGAACACTTCGGCGAGCGCTTCGTCCGTGATGGTCGCCAACTCGCTTTCGACGGGACCTCGAATAGCCGCGTAGGTGTCTTCTTCGCTTAAGTGATCGAGCGGAATGAATTCGAAGAGGCGCTCGGCATAGCTTTTGGCTTCGCCAGACTGCCCGGCCAACTGGGGCAGGCCTGCACCGAAGAAAACGAGAGGGAGTTCTTCCTGATTGACGGCGTGGATACCCCGGAAGAGTGAAGCGAGATCTTCCTTGGCTAGATACTGCATTTCATCGATCAGGATGCTCACGGGCTTGCCAGCCGCTTTTGCCGCCTCCCCCACCGACAGAAGAAGATCCGCGATGTCCTGCTCAAGGTTCCCCGAATCGGCTTTGCCAGGTTCGGGGTCGACATCGAGCGAGACGCTGATGGCGCCAGCGTCGATCTCGATGCTTCCCATGAAGCTTCGAAGTACCCGCAGACTTCGTTTGACGGCCTCTACCGTCCTGGAGGCCCGGTCGATCTCGAGCAGTGCGCTACGGATCGCCGGAATCAGCAGGTCCGCCAGTCGTTGGCCATCCCGGGCTTCGAGCATGTTCGCCTGGTAGCCCATCGCACGCGCCTTGTTGCGTATCTCGCGCAGCAGGACGGTTTTTCCCACACCTCGAAGGCCGGTGTAGACGAACGATCGCTCATATCGGCCGCGTCTGATGCGATTGAGCGTCAGGATTGCTCCTTCAAGAGCGTCGTAGCGGCCCGCCAATTCGGGTGGCATCACCCCTGCGCCTGGATTGAAGGGGTTGCGGTTGGGATCCACGGCTCGGGCAAGGTATAGGAAGGTATAGCGAAGTATAGCCGTGTATAGCAAGATGGGGCTATACATGGGTATATATATCTATATTCGGGCCGCCAGATGCGGTATCCCGAGGCCCGCCCACCAGCATTTGCGTCCCCAACCCCGCGCGGGCTAACTTCGCAGGGGTATACCCAAGGACAGGATGCACCCCCCATGAAGAAATCCGTTGCCCTGCTTGCCGCCGGGCTGCTCGGGCTAGGCGTTGTCGCCAGCCCCGCCGTATTTTCCGCACCCGCCACCCAGGCCGTGCCGGACATTCCCTTCCAGCGCTTCACCCTGCCCAACGGCCTGACGGTCGTGGTGCACGAGGATCACAAGGCGCCGGTGGTGGCGGTGAGCATCTGGTACCACGTGGGCTCCGGTGACGAGCCGGCGAAGAAAACCGGCTTCGCCCACCTCTTTGAGCACCTGATGTTCTCAGGCTCGGAGAACCACAAGGGCACGTACTTCACGCCTTTTGAGCTTGCCGGTGCCACCGATCAGAACGGCACCACCTGGTTCGACCGCACCAACTACTTCGAGACAGTACCCACCACCGCGCTGGACATGGCGTTGTGGATGGAGTCGGACCGCATGGGCCACCTGCTTGGTGCCATCGGCCAGAAGGAACTCGATACCCAGCGTGGCGTGGTGCAGAACGAAAAGCGCCAGGGCGAGAACCGCCCCTACGGCCGCACGGATGAAAACATCCTTCTCAACACCTACCCGGCCAACCATCCCTACCACCACGACACCATCGGATCGATGGCGGACCTCGATGCCGCGTCGCTCGCCGACGTGAAGCAGTGGTTCCACGATTACTACGGCGCCGCCAACACCACCCTGGTGCTCGCTGGCGACATCACCCCGGCGCAGGCCCGCGCCAAGGCCGAGGAATATTTCGGCGACATTCCCGCAGGTCCCCCGGTGCCGCGTCAGCAGCCGTGGATCACGCCGCTGACCAAGAGCACGCGCGGCGTACAGCACGACCACGTGCCGCAGACCCGCATCATCCGTACCTGGGTCGTACCGCAACTGGGTACCGACGACGCCGTGCAACTGGACCTCGCCTCCACCGTGCTTGGCAGCGGCAAAACCTCCCGCCTGTACCAGCGCCTGGTCTACAAGGACAACCTCGCCGACGACGTCTCGGTCACCATTGCGCCCTTCGCACTGGCTAGCCAGTTCCAGCTCACGGTCGACGTGAAGGACGGCGTGGACCCGGCCAAAGTGGAAGCGGCCGTTGCCGACGAATGGAAGCGCTTCCTGGCCGATGGCCCCACGGCCGATGAACTTGAGCGCGCCAAGGTCGGTAGCCGTGCCGGCTTCATCCGCGGTCTTGAGAAAGTGGGCGGTTTTGCCGGCAAGGCCGTGATCCTGGCCGAGGGCCAGGTCTATCGCGGCGATCCGGCCGCCTACAAGAAGGACTTCGCCCGCATGGAGGCGGCGACCCCCGCCAGCGTCAAGGCGGCTGCCGACAAGTGGACCTCGAAAGGGGACTACACGCTCACCGTGCTTCCTGCCGGCAAGGATTTCGATCCTGCGGTGGAAGACAAGGCCGTTGTCGGCCTGGGTGATGCGCCAGGTCGTCCGAAGGCCGTCATGCCACAGGCGAAGACCTACACCGTAGACAAGTCGACGGTCGACCGCGCCAAGGGCGTGCCCGAAGTCAACACCTTCCCCGACTTGAGTTTCCCCAAGGTGCAGCGCGGGAAACTTAAGAACGGCATCGAAGTGGTGCTGGCTGAGCGCCATACCATCCCGGTGACGCTGGTGAACCTTCAGTTCGATGCCGGCTTTGCCGCCGACCAGGGCCGCAAGCTCGGTACCGCAAGCTTTACCGCCGCATTGATGAACGAAAGCACCAAGTCGCTCGATTCGGTGGAAGTGGCCCAGCGCAAGCAGCGCCTTGGTGCGTCGCTGGGCATGGGCTGCGGCATGGACGCCTGCTCGGCGGGCCTGGATGCACTCAACAGTGAGTTGAAGCCGTCGCTCGAACTCCTGGCCGACGTGGTCCGCAACCCGGCTTTCAGCAGCGCCGACATCGAGCGCGTACGTGGCCAGTGGCTGGCCGGCATCGCCCAGGAGAAATCGCAGCCCGTAGGCCTTGCCCTGCGCACCTTGCCGCCGCTCCTGTACGGCAAAGACCACGCCTATGGCATCCCTGCCACCGGCACCGGTACGGAGGCTTCGATCAAGTCGCTGACGGCGGCAGACCTTGCCAACTTCCAGAAAGATTTCTTCCGTCCGGACAACGTGCGCATCCTGGTCACTGGCGATACCACGCTGGCGGCGATCATCCCGCAGCTCGACGCCGTGTTCGGTGACTGGAAGGCGCCGACCTCGGCCATTCCGAAGCGGAACCTGGCCCACGTGGCGCCGCAGTCGAAGCCGCGGGTGTACCTGATCAACCGACCCGATGCCCCGCAATCGCTGATCCTGGCGGGCTTGCTGGCACCCTCGTCCAAAGCCGCCGACTACATCGACCTGGACGTTGCCAACGGTGCCTTCGGCGGCAGCTTCACCTCGCGCCTGAACATGAACCTGCGCGAGGACAAGCGCTGGGCCTACGGCGCCGGCAGCTTCATGCGGGACACCATCGGTCAGCGTCCCTTCCTGATGTATGCACCGGTGCAGACCGACAAGACGGCCGAATCGGCTGCCGAGATCCAGAAGGAAGTGGAGGCAGTCGTGGGCTCGAAGCCACTGACGCAGGCGGAGATCGACAAGATCAAGGCCTCCAACGTGCGTAGCCTGCCGGGCAGTTTCGAAACCTCCAACGCGGTGCTTGGTGCGTTGACTGAAATCGTCCGTTACGGCCGTCCGGATGACTACGTGCAGACGCTCAAGGCCAAGACCGATGCGGTAAGCCAGGCGGCCGCCGAGAAGGCGATCCGCGAAGTGATCGTGCCCAAGGCGCTGACCTGGGTGATCGTGGGCGACTTCCGCCAGATCGAGAAACCCGTGCGCGCCCTGAACCTGGGCGAGGTACACGTGATCGACGCCGACGGGAATCCGGTGAAATGACCGACGGAAGGATTAACATCGCCAACCACCACCACCGGAGCCCCGCCATGCGTCACGCCCTTCTCTTCGTGCCTGTGTTGCTGCTGGCTGGCTGCACCTGGGGCATCAACCTCGACGAGGGGGCGAAGAACGTGCGCACCGCGTGGAATGGCGATGTATCGAGCTGCCAGAACGTAGGCAAGATGACGGTATCCGTGCAGAGCCGCGTGGGCCCGATCGACCGTAACGACATCAAGGTGCGCGACGAGCTGGAAGTGCTCGCCCGCAACCAGGCGGCGGAGTTGCACGCCGATACCATCAAGCCGCTGGGCGAGCCCACCGATGGCAACCAGGCCTGGGGCGCGTACAAGTGCGGCGGCGGTCCACTGCCCTCGTCCGGCCAGCGCCAGGCGCCACGGCAGGACAACCCGCCGGCCGCCAACGGCGTGGAGACTTTCCCGACCAAGGGCTAGCCCATTCAAGCGGGGGAATTTTCACGGGAACAAGAAGGGACGCCCAGTGGCGTCCCTTTTTTTGCCAGGAAGCCAGGTCTATTTACAAATAAATATTACATAACTAAACTATATCGGTCAACCCACACGGCCCCAAACCGATGACTTCCAGCTTCGCGCCCACCGAACGCCGCCTCGCCGTCACCTGCGAGCGCTACCCCGCGTTCCCACGCGAGCCGGCCGTGCTGGTGCGCCTGGTCAAGCACATCTACAAAGTCGTCCACGACGACGCCAACGCCACGCTCAAGCCCTATGGCGTGAATCATCCGGAGTACAACCTCTTGATGATGATGTACGGCACCCCGGGCGGGGAGATGACCCCTTCGGACCTGGCCGACGCCGCCGGTGAGAAGTCGGCCAACATCACACGGCTTACCAACCAGCTGTGCGAGAAGGGGCTGATCCATCGCAAGGGCAGCAATGATGACCGTCGCAAGGTGGTACTCACCCTCACCGCCGGAGGGGAGGCGCTGATCGAAAGCTTCCTGCCGGAGATCTGTGGATTGCTCGGCCGGCAGACCGACAAGCTTGGCGTCGACGATCAGCATCAGCTTGAGCGGCTGCTGAAGAAAATGCTCGACGGCTTGACCGACTGAACGGGACGCTTGGCCGATGTCCATGACCGATACAGGCACACCGTTGCCGCCGGCCGCCAGCAAGGTGGTGATCGACACCCTGCAGGAGGAAGCCGGCACGTGGCTGTTCGTCTTCAAGACCCTGCTGGCGTTCTACATCACCGGCTGGCTCGCCATGCGGCTGAGTTTGCCGGCCCCCACCAGCGCCATGCTCACCACCATCATCGTGGCCAACCGGCAATCGGGCCAGGTGCTGGCCAAGAGCTTCTACCGGGCCATCGGCACGGTGGCCGGCGCGGTGGTGGCCCTGCTCATCTTCGCCGCGTTTCCCCAGCAGAGGGAATGGTTCCTGGTGGCGATGTCGCTCTGGCTGGGGATATGCGCCGGCGGTGCCACGCTCTACCGTAATTTCACCGCGTACGCGTTCGTGCTGGGTGGCTACACCGCGGCGATCGTCGGCCTTCCGCTGATCAACAATCCCCTGGGCGTGTTCGATTCGGCCGTGGCACGCCTGAGCGAAGTGCTGCTGGGCCTGCTGGTAAGCGGCGTGGTGAGCGACCTCATTTTCCCCTCGAAGGTGCGCGACCTGCTTCGCCGCACGGCACGTGACCAGTTCGTGCACTTCATGGCCTTCGTGCAGGGCGTCACCTGCGGCGCCATTGCCCGCGAACAACTCGAGCGTGCCCACCTGCGCTTCGTGCGCGATGCGGTGGCCCTGGAAGACCTGCGCAGCTCGGTGATCTTCGAAGATGCCGAGGCTCGCGCCCGCAGCGGTCAGATGGAGCTCTACAACCAACGCTTCATGGCAGCCTCGACCACGTTCCAATCACTCCATCACCTGATCAATCGCCTTGTGAAGGCGGGGCGCAAGGCGTCGTCGGAGGCGTTGATCGGCCTTTATGCCCCCATCGGTACGGCCCTGGCCGCGCCGATCGAAGCCGGCGCGGCGGCGAAGGTATTCCTGCCGCGGCTCGTGCAGGCGCGCGAGGCGATGCAAGCCAATACACCGGCGTTACGCGAGGCGATCACCGACTCCGCCGACCGCCGCGACTTCGATACGGGCGCCGCGTTGCTGCGTCGATTCTGCGGCGAACTGCATGCCTTCGTTGACGCCGCAGCCGCGCTGCAGGCGCCGCGGCTTGTAGCCAGTTCCGCCGAGCGCGTCCGGTTCGTGCGTGGCAACGACTTCGCCGGCGCACTACTGGCCACGGCGCGTACCACCGCCACGATGTTGATCCTTGGCACGTTCTGGATCGAATCGGCGTGGCAGTCGGGACCCAGCGCGATGCTGCTGGCCACGGTGTTCGCCGGTCTCTTTGCCGCCATCCCCAATCCCGTCGGGGTCACGCGTTCGGTGCTGCTGGGCTACATACTGGGCGTATCCATGGGCTTCGCCTGTGTGTTCTTCGTCCTCACCCAGGTCGACGGATACGGCCTGCTGGTGGCGGGAAGCGCGCCGTTCGTGATCGTTAGCCTGGTGATGATGGCGCGACCGTCGATGGCCTTTTTTGGGCTGGGTTGCGCTTTCGGCTTTGTCAATTTCCTGGCCCTGAAGAACCCCATGGTTTTCGATCCGGCGGGGCTGATCAACGACGGGATCGCGCAGCTCGCCGGCGTGGGCGCCGCCGCGATAGCCTTCATGATCGTGCCACCGGCCGTCGGCAGTGCGTGGCTGCGCCGGCGACAGCTGGAGCGGCTGCGCCGGCAGGTGGCGCTGGCTGCCGAAGCGGCGCTGCCGGGGCTTCGTAACCGCTTCGAAAGCATCAACCATGATCTCTTCAGCCAGGTGGTATCGCAAACGCAGCCGGGCAGCGCCGACTCCCGCGCGCTGATCGCCTGGGCTTTGGCAGTGCACGAGACCGGCCGCGCGATCATCGAACTGCGCTACGCGATGATGGAACTGCACATGTCGGCCAACACGCAGCGCATCATGGATGGGGCGGTGCTGGCACTGGCCCGCTTCTACGAACGTCCCGATACCGAGCGCTATCTGATGGCCCGCGATACGGTGGCCACCGCCATCGCCGCCACCAGCGAGGTCGAGCAGACCTGTGTGCTGCTGGATCACCTGCACCTGATCCGTCTGGCCCTGCTGGATGGTGAATCGGTATTGGCCGCCTATATGCCGCAGATGCCCAACCCCCGGGAGATTGCCCATGCCCCGTGAAATCGCCCTTGGCGACGCGCTGGTCCCCAGTCTTCTGCTGGTGTTCCTTGGCTCCATGGCGCTGCTATGGGCGCTGGACTGGGTGGCCGGCCGCTATGCGCTGTACCGCCATGTGTGGCACCCACCACTCTTTCGCATCGCCGCTTTTGTCTGTGTCTTCGGCGGCCTCGCGCTGCTCCTCCTTTAGGTCACGTCGCCATGAAACTCGCAAGTCTCGTTCGCCTGGCCATCACCGCGGTGGTGGTGGTGCTGGCCATCCTCATCGGTCATGCGCTGTGGAAGCATTACATGTACTCGCCGTGGACGCGGGACGGCCGCGTGCGTGCGGAAGTGGTACGCATCGCACCGGACGTCGCAGGCCTGGTCACCCTGGTGAATGTGCGGGACAACCAGACGGTAAAGAAGGGTGACCTGCTGTTCGTGATCGACCGGGCGCGCTACCTCAACGCCGTGGCGCAGGCCGAAGCGAACCTTGCCGCCGCTGAAGCCGCGGCACGCGCCGCCGGTGCCAGCATCAACGCTGCGTCGGCCGGTGCCAACCAGACCAAGGCGAACTACGACATGCTCGCCGCGCAGTCCGATCGCCGGCAGAAGTTGATCAACAACGTGATTTCGGTAGAGGATCGCGCCAATGCTCAGGCGGCCGCCAACGCCGCGCGCGCCGCCTGGCAGCAGTCCCAGGCCAGTACCAAACAGGCCGGCGCCGGCCAGCAGCAGGCGCTGGCCGCCGTCACCCAGGCGCAGGTGGAACTGGCCGCCGCACAACTGAACCTCGATCGCACCGAAGTGCGCGCACCGGTGGATGGCTATGTGACCAACCTGGACATCCGCGTGGGCGACTATGCCAGCACCGGCACCCCGCGGCTGGCCCTGATCGACAGCCATAGTTACTGGATCTACGGCTACTTCGAGGAAACCAAGCTGCCCACATTGCGCGTGGGCGACAAGGTGGACATCCGCCTGTTGGCTGGTGGTGCGCGCCTGACCGGCACCGTGGAAAGCATCGCCCGCGGCATTACCGATGCTGACAATCCCACCGGCACCGATTTGCTATCGGATGTGAACCCGACCTTCAACTGGGTACGCCTGGCCCAGCGTGTGCCTGTGCGGGTGAAGATCGATACCGATCACATGCCCCAGGGCACGGTGCTCGCCGCCGGCATGACGGCAACGCTTATCGTGCACCCGAGCCAGGTGCGGTAAGCCGCTCCACGCGAAGCTCGAGCGATCGCTTCACGCCGTCCCATTCGCTGGCCAGGATGCTGAAGCAGACGGTATCGCGCACGGTGCCGTTGGGGCGCTTCTGATGAGCACGCAGGATGCCCTCCTGCGTGGCGCCCAGGCGTGCAATGGCCCGCTGGGAATCAACGTTATAGCCGTCCGTATGAAATTGAACGGAGGCGGCGCCGACGGTTTCGAAGGCGTACTGCAACAGCAACCGCTTGCAGCAGGTATTGAGATGGGTCTTCTGCCAGCGCACGGCATACCAGGTGTAGCCAATGGCCATGCGCGGGACCGTGGCCTCGATATCGTAGAAGCGCGTACTGCCGACGATCTGGCCGCTGCTGGCCTCGCGGATCACGAAGGGCTGCATGCGGCCTTCCGCCTGGGCGGCAAGGGCTTTCTCCACGTAGGTGTTCATCTGGCCCGGCGGTGGCACCGAGGTAAACCACAGGTTCCATAGTTCCCCATCGGCGGCTGCCGCTTCCAGGGCCTGGATATGGTCGATGGCGAGCGGCTCGAGCGCAACGTATTCGTCACGCAGGGTCACGGGCATGATGTCAGGCATCCAGGTCGGGGATGAGGCGGCTTTCGAGCCGGGAAATCGCATCTTTCAACGCCAGCCTTCGCTTCTTCATGCGCGTCAGCTGCAGTTCGTCGCCCGCGCGGGCGGCGATCAGCTGGTCGATCGCCGAGTCGAGGTCACGATGCTCGCTACGGAGTTCGGCCAGTCGGCGGGCAGTCTCGGCGGGATCCTGGACCTGCATGCGAACCACGGCGGCTAAGGGGGAAGCGTCGAGTGTAGTCCGCTGAACGTGACACGGGGAAGCTGGAGCGAAGGCGCTGTTACAATGCGACGTCCAGCCCGCATCGCACCCATGCCAGCCCCTGTCCCCGTCCCCCGCAAAGAAGCCTACGAGGCCGCCAAACTGGCACGGCGGTTGCGTCGCCAGGTGGGGCAGGCGATCTCGGATTTTTCCATGGTGGAAGCCGGCGACAAGATCATGGTGTGCCTGTCCGGCGGCAAGGATTCCTACACCCTGCTCGATATCCTGATCCAGCTCAAGGCCAGGGCCCCGGTGCCGTTCGAGCTGGTGGCGGTGAACCTGGACCAGAAGCAGCCGGATTTTCCCGCACACGTACTGCCTGGCTATCTGCAGTCGCTCGGCATCGCATACCACGTGATCGAGCAGGACACCTATTCGGTGGTCACCCGCGTGATCCCGGCCGGCAAGACCATGTGCAGCCTGTGCTCGCGCATGCGCCGTGGCGCGCTGTACAAGTGGGCAGGCGAGAACGGCGTGACCAAGATCGCACTGGGCCATCACCGCGATGACATCCTGGGCACCTTCTTCCTGAACATGTTTTATCAGGGAAGCCTGAAAGCCATGCCGCCGAAGCTTCGCTCCGATGACGGCGCACATACTGTGATCCGGCCCCTGGCTTACTGCCGCGAAGACGACATCGCAGCCTACGCTGAGGGTCGGCAATTTCCGATCATCCCGTGCAACCTGTGCGGTTCGCAGGAAAACCTGCAACGCAAGGCCGTGAGGCGCATGCTGGACGACTGGGAGCGCCAATTCCCCGGCCGCGCCGAAACGATCTTCCGGGCCCTGGGCAACGTGGTGCCCTCCCAGCTGGCAGACCGCGCATTGTTCGATTTCTCCTTCGGTGCCACGGCCGGCGCCGATGCCCATGCCTGGCTTGCCGGGCAAGACGATGCCACGGTGTAAACCAAGTGTTCCCCATTCCTCAAGTTCCAGCAGCTGAAGGCTTTGATTCCATGACCCCGTTCACCCACGTCGAAATGGCTCCCCGCGATCCCATCCTGGGGCTCAATGAGGCCTATGGCAGCGATACTCGCGAGCACAAGGTGAACCTTGGTGTAGGCGTTTATTACGACGCCGACGGCCATGTGCCACTGCTGCGCGCCGTGCGCGCGGCCGAAGAGGCGCGCCTTGGCTACCTCACGCCCCGGGGATACCTGCCGATCGATGGCATCGCCGCTTATGACGCAGCGGTACAACGCCTGCTTTTCGGCGCGGATTCACCGCTGATTACCGAGCGCCGCGTGGTAACCGCGCAAGGCCTGGGCGGCACCGGCGCGCTGAAAGTAGGCGCGGATTTCCTGAAGTACCTCAACCCCGGCGCGCCTGTTGCCATCAGCAACCCCAGTTGGGAGAACCACCGCGGGTTGTTCGAGGCGGCTGGCTTCAAAGTGGTGAACTATCCCTATTACGACGCCTCCAGCCACGGCCTGGATTTCGCCGGCATGCTGTCGTCGCTGTCAGGCCTGCCACGGGGTGCCGTCGTCGTGCTGCACGCCTGTTGCCATAATCCCACGGGTGTGGACCTGGATACTGCGCAATGGCGCCAGGTGGTGGAGGTGGTGCGCGACAAGGGCCTGCTTCCCTTCCTGGATATTGCCTACCAGGGCTTTGGCGACGGTATCGAGGAGGACGCCGAGGCGGTACGCCTGTTCGCCGATGCTGGCGTGCCTATGCTGGTGGCAAGTTCCTTCTCCAAATCGTTCTCGCTCTATGGCGAGCGCGTGGGCGCGCTGTCGATCGTGGCGGCGAGCCACGAAGAAGCCTTGCGGGTGCAGTCGCAAGTCAAGCGTGTGATCCGCAGCAACTACTCCAACCCGCCCACGCACGGCGCGTCGGTGGTGTCAGCGGTGCTGCATTCAGACGAACTGCGCGCCATGTGGCACGAGGAACTGGGTCAGATGCGCAGCCGCATCCGCGCCATGCGCCTGGGGCTGGTCGAGCGCCTGAAGGCCCATGGCGTGCAGGCCGATTTCGATTTCATCGTGCGCCAGCGCGGCATGTTTTCGTATTCGGGCCTGTCGTCCGCCCAGGTCGACCGCCTGCGCGAGGAATTCGCCATCTACGCGGTGGGCACCGGGCGCATCTGCGTGGCGGCCCTCAACGACCGCAACATCGATGCCGTGGCCGTGGCCATCGCTGCAGTGTCCTGAGTTGCGCGAACCGACGACGGGTCAGATTGATCCGTCGTCGCTTCGATCAGGGATGGGAGGCAATCGCTCGCTTCAGGGCAGCGACGTGCTTCGCCGCCTCCTGTTCCGGGATGTTCGCAAATCCCAGCATCAGGGCATCACCTGCCGGATGAACCGTCGACTGTGCCGACAAGGCTGATACCCATAGCCCGCTGGCCCTGGCCCTGGCCATGATGTCGATATCCGCGCCATGGCCATGGAACTGGGCGATGAGGTGAAGGCCACCGCCCTGGTTTCGAATCTCTACCGTATCGCCGAAGGCCGACGTCAATGCCGTCGCCAGGGCGCGGCGACGTGCGTCGTACCGGGCGCGCATGCGTCGCAAATGCCTTGAAAAATGCCCCTCCGCGATGAAGGTGGCCACGACTTGCTGCATGAATGCCGCCTCGCCGCGGTGCATCGCCGTCGCCTCCTCCCCGGCGGCGGCAATGAAAGTTTCAGGGACGACCAGGAATCCCAGGCGCAGGCTCGGTAGCAAGGTTTTGCTGAAACTTCCGGCGAAGAACACCCGGTCGGCGGCATCGATGCTCTTAAGCGCTGCAGGCCTGAACCCTGCGTAGTGGAACTCGCTGTCGTAATCGTCTTCGACGACCCAGCTACCGGCGCCCTCCGCCCAATCCAGGAGCAACTGGCGGCGCGCCTGGGACATCGTTACCGTCAGTGGGCTCTGGTGGGACGGTGTGACGATGGCAAGTCGAGCCTGGGGTGCCAGGGCGATGCCGTCATCCACGCGCAAGCCCTCCCCGTCCACGGGGACGGGAACCACCCGTACGGGTTTTGCAGCCAGGGCATCCCGGGCGAACGAATAACCAGGATCTTCGAACCAGACGCTGTCCTTCTCCCGAAGGACCAGACGTGTCGCGAGATCCAGGGCTCCCTGGTAGCCGGCGGTGATGAAAACCTGGGCTGGATGGCAGGCGAAGCCCCGGGCCACGGCCAGATACCCGACGATGGCCTCTCGCAACGCCGGCAACCCGGCCGGGTTGGGATGATGCGGGCCGATCGGTGAAAGCTTCCTGGCGTGTTGCGATACCAGTCGCGCCCAACGGGTGTAGGGAAAGAGATCCAGCGAGGGCAGGCCGATATGAAATCGTATCGGCATGGCTGCCGTGATAAGCGAACCTGATGGTGGCGATACGGGCGGTGCGCTTCTTCGCATGACAACGGTTGGCGAAACGATCGTGCCCGCCGAGCCGCGGCCGACGATGTATCCCTCGCCCGTCAGCCGGGCATAGACGGCGTCGACCGTTCCCCTCGCCACGCCCAGTTCAGAGGCCAGGCTTCGGGTTGAAGGCAGCCGCGCGCCTGGCGCCAGCCGACCGGCCTGGATCGCCTGGCGAATGTCGTTGTGGATCCTGGATTGGAGCGAGCCTTCCCCCTGTCTGCTGATGGCAAAGGGAAGACGCCGGAGGGTGCTCATGGCCCAATCCGCGTATATGAAAATGGCCCAATACTATAGGCCAAGCACATGCTTTACTGGCACCAGGGAGGATCGCCAAATGACCAGTACCGTAGCTTTAAAGGCCAGACCATTCATCGCTCCCCGAGCCACGGTGGCTGTGGTCATCGTCGCGATGTTGCTGTACCCGGTATGGCTTGAGCTGTTCCACTTCGCCGGTCGGGTGGCGGTGGGGGCCGGAACCGTATCGGCCCAATCGCTGGCGTGGGCCGGTGTCGTGCTGTTCCTGCTACTCGCCTTCGCGCTGCCGGTGCTCGGGTTTGTCCTGGCGCGCGCCAACAGCAAGCTGCCTTTGTCACGGAGGGAGCTCTTCAGCCGCAGGATCGCGCACCTGGCCTTCGCTACGCCGTCGCTTTACGTGGCGGCCGGCGGGTACCGTGGCCTTCTGGGGCTCAAAACCCAGGAGCTGATCCTTTGGGCGATCCTTTGGCTTGCCTTCGCTGCGATCGCGCTCATGAGGGTTCCGTCCCACGAACGCCCCGCGGTGGTCCCGTCCACTCCGGCATGGCTTGCTGCCCTCCACGGTTCGGTCGCCGCGGGCCTCGTCCTGGTGTTCCTTGGCTGGCACCTGGCCAACCACCTGAGCGCCCTGCTTGGCTCCGAGGTCCAGCACCGGGTGATGACCGAACTGCGGCTTTGGTACCGGTCGGCCGTCGTGCAACCGGTGCTGATCATTGGAGTGGTCTTCATGATGGGCAGCGGCCTGGTTCTGGCACGCCGCGCCACGGCCACCCGTACGGATGTACTGGGAACGTTGCAGACCCTCACTGGCGCCTACCTGGCGGCTTTCCTCTTCTCGCACCTGACGTCCACCTTCTCCACGCGATCGCGGGGTGTGGACACCGACTGGCTTTGGGCAACGTCGGCTCCCGAGGGCCTTTTTGCCGGCTACGTGAGGCTGATTCCGCACTACGCGCTGGGTGTCGCCTGCCTGGTGGCGCATTTGGGGTGCGGCCTGCGACTCATTCTTCTCCAACACCAAGTGTCGCAGGGCACGGCCGACAGGGTCGCCTGGACGATCGCCGGCGGCGGGGTGCTCCTGGCCACCGCGATCATGGCCGGCATGCTCGGACTGCGGTTGTAGTCGAAGGTGGCGTCTCGTCAGGGCCGAGACCCCGAACAGGCGGCGGGTCGGTATCATTCGTCGTTTGCCCACGACGCAATCCAAGGCATCCATGTTCTTTCGTAACCTGACGCTGTTCCGCTTCTCCGCCACTGTTGCCGACGACCTGCAAAAACTCGATGAAGCCCTGGCTGAACATCGCCTTCGGCCGGTCGGCCCCATGGAAATGTCCACCCGCGGTTTTGTCTCCCCATTGGGCCGCAACGAGGAAGCCCTCACCCACACGGTGAAGGCATCCACCCTGGTGATGGTGGGCAGTGAGGACAAGCTGCTGCCGTCCTCGGTGGTCAATGACGAACTTCACAACCGCGTGCAGAAGATCGCAGAGGAAGAAGGCCGCAAGGTCAACGGCCGTGAGCGTAAGCGGATCAAGGACGATGTCCTGAACGAACTGCTGCCGCGGGCCTTCGTCCGCAGCTCCCGCCTGGCCACGTACGCCGATCGTAAGCACGGCTGGCTGGTGGTGGATAGCTCCAGTCGCAAGTCGGCCGAGAACGGCGTGACGCAGATCCGCGAGGCCCTGGGTAGTTTCCCGGCCGTCCCATTGGCCCCGGAGGAATCCCCCCGGGCCCTGATGACCGATTGGCTGGCTACCGGCAACCTGCCCGCGGGGCTGGCGCTGGGCGACGAAGTGGAGCTCAGGGATCCGGCTACCGCCACCGGCGCCATCGCCCGCTGCCGCCGTCAGGACCTGGAGACAGAGGAAGTCCGCGAACACCTGCGAAACGGTAAGCAGGTATTCCAGCTTGGCCTGACCTTCGACGACCGCATGACCTTCGTCCTGGGGGAAGACCTGGTGGTCAGGAAGCTGAAGTTCCTCGACGTGGTACTGGACGAAATGGGCGATAGCCCCCACGATTCACCTGCGGCCGAGATGGATGCCCGCTTTGCCCTGCTGACGCTGGAGCTGGAGCGCCTGTTGGGCAAGCTCGACGAATGGTTCAAGCTGCCCCGCCCGGATTGATCGGGCGGCGGGGAATCTCAGTCGCAGCATCCGCGACGGCCGTGGCCGAAACTCAGGTTCCACGGTGGCAACGGGTAAACGACAGCAATGTTCGAGCAGGGCGACTGGCTAGAATTGCCTACCGCCGCGGGGGCAACGATCCGCGTGCTGAAGTCCGTGCATCCGCGTGCCCGTCGATTGCGGCTCACCGTGACCGCCAAGGGCGCGCGCATCACCTGTCCACGCGGCACGCATCCTTCGCAGGTCAGTGCTTTCCTGCGCACCAATGTCGACTGGCTCGAACGCAAGCTCGACGAGCTCAATCTTGATGGGGAACGTCCGCCACCGTTGCGCGTGGGCGTGCCCACCACGTTTCCCTTGCGTGGACAGGAGACCGACCTCTTCTGGGCCGATGGCCCCTATCCGCGTATCGAGCACGTGGGCGAATCACTGACCCTGGTGTTGCCGCGTCCGTCCAGCCGCACGATGCCGGTGGCGCGTGGGCTTATCGCTTCCTTCCTTGAAGCGCAGATTCGCCGTGATGTCTCACGCTGGCTCGCCACCTTGGTGCCACTGGTGGGCGCCGCGCCCACGGGGCTGCGCGTGCGTCCGCTCAAGAGCCTGTGGGGCAGCCTGGATGCGCGCGATCGCGTGAATCTCGACCTTTCGCTGGCGCTGGCGCCGCCCGCCGCGCTCCGCTACGTGCTGGTGCACGAACTATGTCACCTTCGCCAGCGCAACCACTCGCGCAAATTCTGGGCCTGGGTGGAATCCATCACCCCCGACTGGCGCGACCAGCGCGACTGGCTGCGTGCGAACGGGTCGGGGTTGAAGGCGGAGCTTGAGCGGCTCGTAGCGGACGTTGCGGACTAGAAAGAAATAGATGGGCGGCTCAGATGGCGTCCCAGGGATAGCACGTATTCGATAGCGACAAAGCTGTCGACGTCACGCACCCATTGAGATGGTCACATCCCAGTAAATAGCCGGCTGCCTGGTTGCCGGCGTTCAACCGACAATCGTGTGCCGCTTCCATCAAGCCGTCGGCATACCCCGCGTTATAGCCCTCGCCCCAGAATCGATAGGCCATGGTCGATATCGACGTCACCATATACGCCGCGACGAATCGAGGATCCTGGAAGGTGTTGCGAATGGATTCAAGCGCCGACGCAAGAACCCCGCGTGCTGAATAGTGGCGGTCGTCCTGGCGCGGTGTTTCAGCCGGTCCCTGAGCTACATCGTGAGGAGTGAATGGAGTGAAAGTAAACGGAGGGGCGGGCTGAGGTGGCGTAGGTGGTGCACACATGTCGAGATCTCCGGAGGAAAATCCCAGCCTAGCCACGATGCGACAGGAGCGCTTCAAGTTCCCGGTCATCTCAAAAAAAAGGGTCCCAATGGGACCCTTCTCGTGCCTGGGTTAGGCTACCGGATCAATGCGCCATCACGAATCCGGTAATGACCTTCGAGAACTCATCCGGCTTCTCCATCTGCGGCATGTGATTGCAGCCGTTCAGTATGGTGCTGCTGATCGCCTTGGCGTTGGTCAGGCCATTGCGCAGGGTATCCAACGCTGAGATGTCGATCACCTTGTCGTCGTGGCACCACAGGCCAAGCACCGGCACGGTGAGTTTCGACAGCCGTGAATCCAGCGCCAGCGATTGTGACTCTGGCTTCAACTCATCGAACGTATGCTCGATGAAGGCGCGGTTGTCCTTGTTCTGCTGCACGTAAGCATCGGCGATGCGGCCGGGTACCTTCGGTGGATTCAGGAACACCAGCTTCATCATCGCCTCGAAACCGGCGCGGTCGTCGAATACGAACGGATCCTTGCCGTTCAACGCCGCCTTGGCGAAGTCGTTGGGTTTAAAGGTAAGGCCCAGCGAATCCATCAATACCAGGTTCGACACGCGGCCCGGGTGGTCCGCAGTGTAGGCGCCGGCAATCGCGCCGCCCATCGAATGCCCCACCAGGGTAAAACCGCGCAGGCCCATGCGGTCGAAGAACGAATCAAGCCGCGCCACCTGGCTGTCCACGTCGTACCGGCCACCTTCCACGCGTGATGAATCACCCCAGCCGGGAAGGTCGGGGGCAATCACGTGGAAATTCTTGGTCAGTTCCTTGGCCGAATCCAGCCATACATCCTTGTTGGCCGCGAAACCATGCAACAGCACCAGGGTAGGGCCGTTGCCGCCTTCGTAATACGACCACTTGGTGTCGCCGGCTTCGATGCTGTGGGTGTCGAGGTTGGCCGCCATCGCCTTGCGCATCGTGTCCATGCGCAGCAGCCATTGCGGCTCGAACAGGTAGGCGAAGCCGAAGCTGAGCACCAGCACGCCGACGATGCCGCCGATGAATTTCAGGCGGCGATAGAGCAGGCGCTTCCATAACGGTCGCGGGTCATTGGAAACAGGACGGGGACGAAGACGTGACATGGTCAGTTGGCCTTGCCCTGGCGGGCTTTCGCCTTGGCGAAAATGCCTTCCACCGCTTTCTGCGTCATCGGGTGGTAGGCGTCCCTGGCACGGGCATAGACGCCTTCAGCAAACGCCAGTCCATCGGGCGTAGCGGCGAAGGCCCGGTACACCGGGGTGGTCAGGTACAGCCGGCCGATGCGCTGCATGTGCTCACCCGCGGCGTTCCACACGGCCTTGTCGCCAGCGGCGATGGCATGGGCGTACCAGCGCATGCCGATTTCTGCGTTGGGGGTACCGGTGAGGTGCCAGGCGGCGTCGAGTTCCTGCATCCTGGCCAGCGGCGGTGCGTCGGGCAGGCGGTCCAGGAAGTACATCCATTCCTGGGTATTCCAGCCCTTGGCATCGAGCTTGTCGGCGGTGAGGGACCCTGCGAGGAATTTCGTGCGCTCTGAATCGATGTTGTCGAAGCGCGCCACGGTGGGCAACGGGGCGTCCTTCGGAACCCCGGGTTCGTACACCCAGGCGTGCACTTCCGCTTCGCTCATCTTGCCGGGGTATTTATCCAGAAGGTTCGTCTTCATGTAGGCAAGCATGGTTTCGGTATCGATGCTCTGGAAGGCGAAGTGTGCGAAATAGCCCTTTAGGTAAGCGTCGAAGTTGTCGCGGCCGAAGCGCTGTTCCAGCGTGCGCAGGAACCATGAACCCTTGTCGTAAGCCACATCCGAAAGCGCGTCGTCCGCACCGACACTGCGCGGATCGGGCGTGAGTTTCTGCGAGTTCAACGGCATTTTGGCCAGGCCCTTTTCCAGTGCACGGGCAGACAGCAATGCCTCTTCATCGGCCTGCGTCTTGCCGTACACCGCTTCGGTGATGCGACCCTGCACGTAGGTGGTGAAGCCCTCGTTCAACCAGATGTCGCGCCAGGCGGCGCTGGTGACCAGGTTCCCCGACCACGAATGAGCCAGTTCATGCGATACCAGCGACACCAGGGACTTGTCGCCCACCAGCACCGTCGGCGTGGCAAAAGTCATATTGGGGTTTTCCATGCCGCCGAAGGGGAAGGAGGGCGGCAGCACCAGGATGTCGTAACGCGTCCACGCGTAGGGGCCGTAAAGTTTCTCGGTGGTACTGATCAGCTTTTCGGTGTCTTCGAACTCGTGCGCCGCCTTCGCCACCACGCCCGGCTCGGCGTACACCGCGCTGCGGGGACCCGTCTCGCGGACCTCCAGGCCGCCGGCGGCGATCGCCAGCAGGTACGACGGAATCGGGTGCGGCTGGTCGAAGGTGAAGTCGCCATCGAGCGGGTGCTTGGCGTCGTTGATCGCGCTCATCAGCACCCGGACGCCCTTCGGCGCCGTGATGTGGGCGTCGTAGGTGAAGCGGATGGCCGGGGAATCCTGCAGCGGCACCCAGGAGCGCGCGTGGATGGATTCGGACTGCGAGAACATCAACGCCTGCTTCTTGTCGGCGGTCTGCTCCGGAGTGAGCCACTGCAGGCCCGAGGCGGTGGGTACGGTGGAGTAGGTAATGCGTACCTGGGAGGGATGTTTCGGCGCCTCGATGGTGAGCTTTTCGCCCAGTTCCTTGTCGCTGGCCGCCAGCGTGAATTTAAGCGGCGAGATGGCGCCGCCGGCGCGGAGCGCCTCGACCTTGGCAATTTTCAGGTCCCGGGTGTCCAGTACCAGGGCCGGGGCCTTGGGATCCTTCCAGTCCAGCTTCAGCGTGGCCGTGCCCACCAGGGCCTTGTGGTCGAAGTCCACGGCCAGGTCCAGATCCAGGTGGGTGACGCGGACCACCGACGGTTGGGCATAGGAGTCGGGATCCGCGGCAAAGGCCGACAACGGCAGCGCGAACGCGGCAAGCGCGACGGCGGGCAGGTAACGCATGGTGGGGCTCCGGGGATGGGGCGAAACCCGGAGTATGCCACCACCTTGTCCGCCGTTCAGGTGCGGGATGGGCCAGGGTGTGCTGCCAGTGGCACGTACACGTCTCTCACTGCGGTGTCCCTCGGTAACCCGGGTGGCCTGAGCGCGTTCGTCGAAGCGAAGTAACGCCATCGGGTTGGATGCGAAGAAATGACGTTAGCAATGCGGCGTACAGGGCTCATCGGTTGCGGGTCGTCTGGCAGCTTGGTGTACGCCGTGAGCATTGGCGTTCCCCGCTCGGCTTGGTCGATCACACGAACCTGTCCTTCTGTGCGACCAACAACCGCATCTGAGTCTTGTGGGCATTCCTCAACGTGTTGCCGAATCCCGACTTCGCCAGGTTCAGATAGGTTGCTTGCCTTTGATCCATAAAGTCATCTGTTGTGCTGTCCACGGCGTGCTCCTCGATGACCTGGTTCAGAGCATCAAGTGCGGCGAGTTCCTGTTCCGTCAATGGATTATCTTTCAGAATGACCCTCGAGCCGGGCCATTGGTCATGGAGCCAGCTGCCTCCAGCATCGCAGCACGTCTTCGAGGTTGATTGCGGGATTGATTCGCCGCCACGACGAGCTGGACGTGCCTGCTGGTCATTGGCGTTGGCGACCAGTGAGGGGCGAGGAGCCGCTATTGCATGCTGATGTGGAACTGACGTCGGCTGGTTCGAAGGCGCGATAAATTTCTGGACTACGGGCACAATCCATCTCCAATCAAAGGAGATTCATTTTCACGCGTGACAGATCTAATGGCTTGCAGCAATCGCGCGAGTCGGACTAGAACTTATACGCCCGATGGATCGCCACGATGCCATTGGACAGGTTGCGCACTTCCACCCTTCCGAAGCCGGCCCGCTCCATCATGCCCTTCAGGGTTTCCTGGTCGGGGTGCTTGCGGATCGATTCGGCCAGGTACTGGTAGCTGTCGGCGTCGCCGGCGAACAACTGGCCGAGCTTCGGCAGCACCTTGAAAGAATGGAAATCGTAGAGCTTGCTGAAGAGATCGCTCTTGACCTTCGAGAACTCCAGCACCAATGCGCGGCCGCCGGGTTTCAGGATGCGGCACATGTCGGCCAGGGCCTTGTCCTTGTCGGTGACATTACGCAGGCCGAAGGCGATGGTGACGGCATCGAAGCTTGAGTCCGGGAAGGGCAGGGCTTCGGCGTTCATCTGCGCCCAGCGCAAGCCGGCCACCAGCCCCCGATCGGTAAGGCGGTCGCGGCCCACGCCCAGCATGGCGGCGTTGATGTCGCCCACCACCACTTCACCCTCGTCGCCCACCACGGGCTTGAGCAAGGCTGCGATGTCGCCGGTGCCGCCGGCCAGGTCCAGCACGCGGTCGCCGCGGCGCACGCCGCTCACCGCCACGAAGTGGCGTTTCCACAAACGATGGACGCCGAACGACATGAGGTCGTTCATCAGGTCGTAGTTGCGCGCCACCGACGTGAACACCTGGCCGACGAGCTTCTGCTTGTCGGCCATCGGGACGTCACGAAAGCCGAAGTGGGTGGTTTTCTCGTTTTCCATGGCGTGATGGTACTCGTGTTGCCCCGCAGGGGGCGCTAGTGGTGTTTTTCGTGCCGCTCGCGCTCGTTCGCGACGTGGCGGTCGTGCAGCGATTCGCCGGCGGAGCCGTCGTCGGGGTCCACGGGCGGACGGGCGTCGTAGTCGCGGTCGTTCTCGCCGCCCGGGGTGATCTTCAGGATCGAATGGCGTACCTCGCGGGCGAGGATCACACGCGCATCGCGCACCATGTCTTCCAGCGCGTCGCTGAAATCCAGCTTGCCGGCCGGATCGGTCCAGACGACCTTCACCTCGCGCAGCTTCTGGATGAAGCCTCGGAAGAGCGCCTTGTCGAAGAATTCCGGTGCGGACAACTCGTTGAGCAGGCTCAGGCGCTGCGCGGTGAGTGTGCAGGCGGTTTCCAGTTCGCCGGAACTCATCGTGTGCGGGCCGTTTTTCACCAGCGCGGCGATGGCGATGTAGTAACGCTCGAAGGCCTGCAGCATGCTGCGCGCGATGACGCGCAGCTGATAGGCGCCGTCGTCCTGGCCCGGCCCGCGCTCGAGCACGCGGCCTTCCCCGCTGGCCTCGAGGATGCCGCGGCGAACGAAAAATTCAATGGTGTCCTGCACCTGCGCGGCGAAACCGTCCGCGTCCCAGGGCAGGAACAGTTCGCCCTGGATGAAGGGATAGATGAGGCGCCCGAGACGCAGCACCGACGAGCGCGACATGCGCCGGTTGTTGAGGAAGCACGCGGCTACCCACGCCGCGGCGGCGTTGAGGTGGAGCACGTTGTTGCGGAAGTAGGAAAGCAGCACCGCCTGCTCGCCGTCGGTGACCAGCACGTCGCCGAGCGGGTGTCGCACGCGGCGGATCCAGCCCATCTGCTCGCCATAGGCAACGATGCCCTGCGGGTTCATGGGTGTGATGGTGACGCGGTCGGAATAGGGCAGTTCCTGGAACATCGCCTTGCTCAACTCGAGCTGCGCGAGCAGGTCGTTCTCCGCCATCGCGTGCTTGGGCGTCGCCAGCAGGGCGAGGGCCAGCAGGTTGATGGGGTTCACGTCGGCCGCGCGGTTGATGTTCACCTGGATGCGTTCGGCGAGGTCGTCGACCAGGCCGCTCATCCATTCCGGCTTCACGTCCGGATCCGCGGTGGTCTCGCGCCAGTTCGCCGCGGCCTCGTCGAGTATCGGCGTCAGCAGGATGGGCTCGCCGAAGTTGAGCGTGACGTGGCCGTAGCGGTGACGCAGCAGCTTGAGTCCGCGGACGAGGGCGATCAGCGATTCCTTTTCCTTGGGCTTGCCGGTCAGCTCGCCGATGTACGACTTGCCCTCCATCAGCTTCTCGTAGCCGATGTACACGGGCTGGAACATCACCGGACGGCGGGGCGCGCGCAGGAAGGCGCGCACGGTCATCGCGAGCATGCCGGCGCGTGGCGCCAGCAGGCGGCCCGTACGCGAGCGGCCGCCTTCGATGAAGTATTCCAGCGGCACGCCGCGATCGACCAGCTGGGCGAGGTATTCGTTGAACACCACCGAGTAGAGAGCGTTGCCCTTGAAACTGCGGCGCAGGAAGAACGCGCCGCCGCGGCGAAGGATAGGACCCACCCCCGGCAGGTTGAGATTCACGCCCGCCGCGATATGCGGTGGCACCACGCCGGAATGGTGCAACTGGTAAGACAGCAGCAGGTAATCGGTATGGCTTCGGTGGCAGGGCACGTACACCACTTCGTGTCCCGGCGCGGCGGCGCGGGCCTTGTCGAAGTGGTGCATGGCGATACCGTCGTAGAGCTTGTTCCAGAAGTTCGACAGCAGGAACGACGTGGAGCGCACGACCGGATGTGAGTAGTCGGCGGCGATCTCGAGGGCGAAGTCGCGCGCGCGGCGCTGCGCCTTGGCCAGTGTGATGTTTTCCTTGCTCGCCGTGGCGGCGATGGCGTCGCGCACGGGTTCGGTGTTGAGCACGGCGTCGACCACGGTGCGGCGATGGGAAAGATCGGGTCCGATCACGGCGGCGCGGATACGGCGGAAATGCGTGCGCAGCACGCGGGCGATCTTGCGCGTCAGCCGCTCCGGCGTCAGGCCGCGTGACTCCTCGAGTACCGTGCGCAGCGACACTGGTGCGGAGAAATGCACTACCGTGTCGCGGCCGTTGAGCAGTAGCGCGAGCATGCGGCGGAACCGGCCGACCACCAGCCAGTTTTCCGCGAACAGCACGCTGAACCAGCCGGTCTCGCGATTCGGCGCGCGGCCGACGTAGATGGACACGGGCACGACCTGGATGTCGCGCGACGGGTCGTCCTCGATGGCGCGGATCAGCTGGCCGATCGGCTCGCGCGGTCCACGGGCGTCGGTGCGGCCGAACAGCCAGCCGTGCCGGCGACTGAGCGAGAACACCGAGCGCCGGCGGCGGCCCGGCAGGTCGAGAAGCTGCATCGGGCTGGGCAGGCCCGCCTCGCGGCAGGCGCGCTCCAGGATCAGTGCGTCGGAAGTGCCGTCGCGCTCGATCGCATAGCAGACTGCCGCGCCGCTGACGAGCAGGGCGGTGGGCTCGGCCGGATCGCGCTTGATCCGGACCCAGGGTTCGAGCATGCGACCCAGCAGCTTGAACCACCAGGGCGATCGGGCGACATGGACGTGCGGATCCGCACTCATTGGAATTTCGGACATCGTGGGATTGTACGGCTTCAACGGCCCCTGGCGTCCGGCATGGGAGCGCGGGAAGCCTGGATCCGGGGTGGCGCGGCCGTGGAGGAAGGCGGGGGCGTGCTGGTCGCAGGCGCAGGAGGCGCCAGGCGGGCGTGCTCGTCGCGGACCCGCTGGAGAAGGTCGCTGTCATACCAGCGGCCGTCCAGGAGGACCAGGGTGGCATCGGTCTGGATCGGCTTGTCGAGCAGCGTGTAAGCGATCTTCACATGGGCCGAGCCGCCGTTGCTCTCGATCGTATCGATGCTCACCGACTCGAAGCTCTTGTCGATCGAAAGCCCGTATACGTCGAGGAGGCGCTTGAAGCCCAGCCACGCCACGGACCATGTGGCCATGGATTGTTCGAAGGTCATCGCATGCAAGGCTTCCGGCGTGGACAGGTTCGCCTTGCGCGCGGTGTCGATCACGATCCCGATGGCCTCTTTCGCTTTGAACTGGTCGCCCCAGCCCACCGTCTGCGTCCACGGCGCCATCACGTTCACCGCTTCCCGCAGCTGACGCTTTTGCGACAGCGTGAGGTCCTTGTCCTGGTCGATGGCGGTGAGCGCCATCGACTGGCCGACACCGGAAACGAGCGGCATCTGGTCCTTGTAGTCGCGATCGAAGCGGACGAGGGTGGGACGCAGCTCGGCGAAGAGTTTCTTCTCCGCATCCGGCTCGGTCAGCCGCTTCACGCCTGCCTCGAACTTTGCCTCGTCGTCGGGGTTGATCGGCGCCTGTGCGGCGTTGCGGCGCGGCCAGTCGGCACGCAGCGTGGCGAAGTCCGCTGGCGGCAGCGCATGTTTCCAGAACAGGTCGAACTTGCCGTCGCGCAGCAGGGCCAGCGATTCGCGGGTAGCGTCTTCCGGCGATCCGCCGCCCGGCGTGCCCGGTGCTTCCTTCTGCCGGTTGCAGGCGGCAAGCAGCGCGATGACCAGCAGGAGTACCCAGGTGGCGGAGGAAGAGCGGCGCATGGGGAAGGGTCGGCGGCGCGGTCGGCGGGGAGGTGGAGGATACACGCCCAAGAAAAAACCCCGGAGACGCGAGGCCTCACGGGGTTATCCAGCCCGAAGCCGGAAAGGGAAATGGCCTTGCCTGCATTGCTTTGGGCGCTACAGGTTTCGGCGAGGAGAATGATAGTTGGATGATATTGCTAAGGCAACATCTCATATACTATCAACTAACTATTTGATCTTACTTGACTTGAAGCGACTCGACCTTCTTCTGGCGCCGTTCCGCACGCGGCAGCGTGTAGTCGTTGTCGAACAAAGTGCTCTCCCACGCGCCGTAGGTGGGATTCGGCAGCACGAACCAGCGCTCGCCGATCCATGCGGTATAGGGCGTCATCGCCTTCTCGCGGCCCTGGGCCGTGTTGCCCGGCACGTTCGCGAAATCGGCGATCTGGTCGCCGAACTGCATCAGCACCCGATAGTCCTTCGCGACGCGCTGGCGCCGGCAGCCCTTCTCGCTGCCCACCTGCTCGCATCCCTCGACGAAGGTGCCGAGGCCGAGGAAGGAATCCTTCCCCGCGACAGGGAAGCCGGCCGAGCGCAGATTGGCGAGGGTGGCCTCGTCGAGGTCCTTCGCACGGTTGGAGATGTAGATCACCGCGATGCCGTGGCCGGCCGCGAACTTCGTGAACTCCACCGCGCCGGGCATCGGGCGGGCGATGGCTTCCTTGCACCAGGCAGCCCAGTCGGCTTCGTTGAATTCCCCGCCGGAACGGATCAGGCGCGCCTGGTACGGCGAGTTGTCCAGTGCGGTTTCGTCGATGTCGAGGACCACGGCAGGCTTCAGGCCTTTCAATGAGGGATGGGCCTCACGGTCGTCTTTCGGCAGCGCGTCCCAGGCGGGGTCTTTCTTCGCCTTGAGAAGTTTCTCCTGGGCGTCCCGGAAGGTCTGCAGGAAGATGAAGTCGTGCTCGCTGGCGTTCTGCGACCAGGCGACGGCATTGAGGTTGTCGTCGGCACCGGGACCGGCGGGTTCGGCGGGTGTCGCAGCCTGCGCTGCCGTGGCGGGTGCGGCCGCGCGTGGCGCATGGGCGCAACCGGCCAGGGACAGGACGGCCACGAGCGCGGACGGAACAAACTTCATCATGGAAACCCCTTGGGGGACGCATCGCCCCGAGGTAATCCCTGTCTTGATATTCCAGGGCTAGACCGTTTGATAAACCGGGAAATAGAGGGACGACAAGGGTAATAACGGGAAGCCAAACTGAAAACGACTTGCAGGGGATGAAAGGCAGCGAGGCTGCTATCAATCGTCCGCGAAGAGCGTCTGCTGACGCTCGGCAAGCTCAGCGGCGGCAACGCGCCGGCAGATGGCATAAACAGTAGTGAGGTGCAGCTGGTAGGTCTTGGCGACCGCGTCAGGGCTGCGGCCAGAAGCGACCTCGGTGGCAATCTTACGGTCACGCTCCGTGATCCGCATCGCCAGCCACACGGGCATATAGAACTGCTGGCCAGCGTAGGCCTCACACACGCGGCGGACGACCTGCAGGCCAAGCTCCTGGGAGCGCTCCTTGCCCACACCAGAGTCAGCCAGCACTTCGGCGGCAATCTCCGCCCAGTCGCGGATCAGCTCGGGGATGCGGGAGGCCGGCTTGCCCATTACCGGTCCACGTCCGCACGGTCGCACCACTGCTTGAGGTGCTCGATGACCTTGCCAGCCACCCAGGCCGGCAGCAGGTTGGGATGGTCCCACCCGGACTTGCCGGGATGGTATGGAGCCGACTGGCCGCGGACAAAAGCACGAAGAGCCTGGTCAGAACCATCCTGCACCTCGCCGGCCTCGGCCAGACGAGTCCACAGATGACGGATGAGCGCCGCCTGGGAGCCCCTCTTATATGTAGGGCGCTGGCCAGCGGGTCGACGTGCGTCTTTCCAGCCGCAAGCGGCCAGGTGTTTGAGCACGGCCTCTCGGCCAGCCAGGTCGAGGTCCTTGGCGGACCGGACGCGGGCGATCGACCACAGCATGTCGCGGTACGTCGAGTCGTCCATGCCGACCTGCTGGGCCGCGATGTGAATCATGGCCAGCTGACCGTTGCGGACAGGCTTGGCCTTAATGGCTGGCGTCATTACGCATCCCTTCATCCACGATCGACCAAAGAAACCGCACCAATCGGCCGGGAGCCGGGAACCGTTTCCGGCTCACCTTGCCGGCCAGATGCAGGTTTTTCAGGTGGGCGCATGTCAGATGGACGTTCCAGCCCAGTTCTGCCGCCACCTCGCCCGTCGTGGCCGGGCCTTCAGCGAGCACCCGCAGCACCCGCGAAGCCTTGCTGTCGGGCGCCATCGTCACGGGAGCTGCTCCAGGCCGAGCGTCGAAGCGCCCTTGACACCCCGGTGCAGCTTGGCCTTGGTGCCGGCGATGAACCCGGCCTCACGGTCTCTGTCTCCGGCCTTGCCCTTCATGGACAGGTCACGGCCAGGGCCCACCGATGTGTTCGGGTGACGCTGTTTGAACATATCGTCGATGGCGAGGCGCTTGGGTTCAGGCACCTGGGCCTCGGGGAAGAGGCGCTCGACCGCGGCGACCCAGGCGAGCGCAAACTGTTCGCCACGGGCTTCGCGGTTGCCGCGCTTCCGGACGCGGGCCGTGTGCTTCGTGCGATCGGCGTCGAGCTGGCGGCGGAGCACCGTATAGGCGAATGCCGAGATCTCAGACGCCCCATCGGTGCCGTAGAACCGAAAGATCGTTCGAAGCGATCGGCCAGCCCGCTCGAAGTCGATGATCATCCGGCACCCGAAGCCTCGGGCAGCCAGGTACGCCAGCTGGCATAACGAGTTCGGTGGCGTGGTGCCGCGACAGCGTGTGCCGACCGCGGCGTCGTCGACGTCCATTGCCTCGGCGTGCGTGACGCCGTGCGCGCGCATCATGGCCTGCGCTTGGCGCAGCGCGGCGGCGGCTTCGTTCGGGTTCGACGAGGCCGCCAGACGCAGGCAGGCCTTGATCTTCCGGAGAATGTTGTCGCGGCTCATCGGCTGGACTCCTTGAACTGGGCGATGCGCGAACGTTCGCGCATCCACTTGCCGACCGATGGGCCCTTGCCGAACGGGAGCCCGAAATAGATCGACCAGCACAAGGCCATCGCGAACCCGAACGCCCCGGTCAGCTGGAAACAAAGGACCAGGTAGGCGACATTGAGGACTATTGGCAGCACGACGTGCCGAAGGATCTGCCGCATCAGTCGACCTCCCGTTGAGTGCTGTTGCTCCGACGGGTAACACGCACTGCAAAGGTCGTCCGCAACCCACCAGCAGCCGCCCTCGCAGGCCGAGGTCTCCGTGCAACCGCATTTACGGCATGTACGCACTTCACCGATCATGGCGTCCGCTCCTTTGAAAAAGCTTCGACCAGCGAGTTCTGGAGCCATTCGCGGCGGCCGCCGTCATGAACGAAACACCACTTAGCGCTGGCACCGAGCGCAGCAGAAAGGCCAGAAACGGCCTTGCGAACTTCGGGCGCACGCGATGCGTCGAAGGTGATCAGGTTCTTCCACGAGCCCGAGACGTTGATCTGGAGGGTGACCTCGCTCATGCCGTAGCCCTCATGCTGTTGACCACAACGCCCGCGACTGAACGCTGACCGAGCCATGCCATATAGCGAGCGAGTGCATCGCCGGCCAGCTGCTGGTCAGGCGCTTCGGGCACACCGGGAACCAGGAGGGTTTCGTTGTCATAGCCCAACCGGGCGGAAGCGGCGATGTACTTCTTGAGCGACATCGCCGGTCCATGTGCGATCTCGATCGCTCCCTTGGGAACGGAGCGACCGAACTTAATTTCGCCAGACGCGTAGCAAAAGGCATACATGGTCACACCCCCGCGATGTCGAGGCTGAGCGCCTGATACTCGCCGCTGGCATCACGACGGTGGAAACGGACGTAGCTCCTGCTGCCGACGACCTGGACCGCGTCGGCGATCGCTTTCATGGCACGCAGCCAGCGCTCGTCGGTAATGTCCAGGCGACGCAGCGCAAGGATCGAGCCGGTCCGCAACTTACCAGCGGCGTCGACGCGGAACGCATCCTGCACGAGCGTGGAGACCTCCGGGCGGGCACCGATCGTCCACTCATGGAGGCATTCGTCGATCAGTTCCTTCGCCGCCTGCAGGCGCTCGTCGAACTGGATGTATTCAGCCACGGCGCGCTGCACGCGGATCTCGCCGTCGAAGCTCAACAAGGTGATGTTGCCCTTCTTGCCGCCCAGGCTGACCTGGTATTCCTCGGCACTCATCTGGGCGAACGTGTCGATCGCGCTGAACGCTTCCAGCTTGAAGGCGGCGATCGCGTCGTGGAGCTTCTCCGCTTTGGCGTACAGCTCGCGCACGAGCTCGTCGCGCAGTCGATCGATCGGCTTGATGTTTGCCTCCGGGACGAGGCGGCCTTGGCCGTCGCGACGGTGGCCAGCAGGGATGGTGTCGTCATTCATGGTCGGTTTCCTGGTCGTCGAGCTCTGCCTCAAAGGCGGAGCGGTGAATGTCATAGGTGGTTTGGCGGAAGCTTTCGCCCACGCATGGGGGAAGTCCGTCGTCATCCTCAATGCGGGGTGACATCGGGCACCTCAACGCCGTCTTCGGCAGAGTCTGCGAAGCACTCGATGGCTTGCTTTAGGGCATCGTGTGCGGTCCATAGGAACGTATTGAGCTGCCCTTCGACAAAGCCGAAGTCGGGCCCGAAGAACGCTTCCCCAGGAGTCGCCGGCGGTGCCGGGTCGGCGACTTCCTTGACGGTCAGGAAAGCGCTCGTGAGCGCATCGACCGCTGCCTGCTGGCGGGCAGAAAGCGATTTCTGATCGCCTTCCGAGGGTATTGCTTGCTTAGCTGCCTTTGGCATGGGTCAGTCCTCGTATCTCAGGCCGCAGAATGGGCAATGAGTGGCGACTGCGACTGGCTGCAGCCGATTCGTAGGATCGATGTACGTGGTGCGCACCAGGACACGCGAGGCACCGGCTGCCTGGTGATCGCCGCGACGCGGCGTGAGGGTCATGAGCCTCGCCCCGCTGACGCGCAGCTGGCGGTTGACGTTCCGAATGCACGTGCAGCTCATGCCGGGCACTCCGCGTCTTCCCGGCGGGTGATCGATTCGGGCTCTGCCGGCGGATCGAGCTTCCTCAGCTGCCAATCCAGCGGGCACGCCGCTAGGCCATTGGCGAACACCACGACGTAATCACCGTCGGCATCGACGAAGCATGGGTTCCCCTTCACCGGGTGCGGCAGGATCTGTCCCCTGGCGTACGGCCCGATCATGCGGACGATGCATTCCCGGTCGATGAAGCGATTGCTGTCGGAGCAACGCGCGACCGCGAACACGGCGATATCGCCGATGCTGAAGCGCAGGCCCTTCATGACGGCATCCTCAGCTGGCCCATCAGGTCGGGGATGGACACCCGCTTCATGGCGGCGATCTGTTCCAGGCCGGACATCGAGCGCGAGCGCAGGAAGGCGCAGGTCTCTTCCAGTTCCTCAGCGCTGTCTGCAAGGAAGTAGCCGTCGCGCGGGTGGGCGCACACGTGATGCCCGGCTTTTCGCAGCTCCACGACCAGCTCGCGCAAGTGGCGCTCGGCACCACCGTTCGGCTGGCCACCGAGCACCTCGCGACAGAGCGCCGTGGCGGTGATGCCATGCCGGCGGCCGATATGGCGCCGAAGCGCGGCAAGCAAGGTGTCGCGGGTCAGTTCTTCGTTCGGCATGACACGCCTCCTGGTTAGGGTTGCTTCACTTACGGGCCGACTTCGGGACGTCATGGCGCCGGCCGTGACGACGACCACGCCAGAACTTCTGGATCAGGATTTCGCCGCGCATGTAGAGGGCGGCGATCGCACGGCGATCGCACCGATGCTGGACTGGCTCGCTATCCCGGCTGTGTGACACCTGGGTGCGGTCGACACGCGCGAGGATCTGCTCGGGATGCACCAGGAATTGATCCAGGGTGATGCCGTGGCTACGGATCTGCCGCGCGACATAGATGTCGCTCCAATGATCCAGGTACGCATCCGGATAGCGATTCATCGTGACGATCCCTTCTTCGTGGGTGGGTATTTGCCTTGCGATGCGTACCAGGCGTGTCGCCAGCGGTAGCCGGTTGCGATGCTGACGCCGAACCGCGCCTGGATCGCCTGCGCCGTGATCTCGGTGGGATGCGAGCGTGCCCAGTCGATGAAGCGGATGGCCGCCTCCATACCGGTGGCCAACTCGCCGCGGCCGCGAAGCGGCGGCGCCCTCATGCCGGCACCTGCTCGGGCCCGATAAGTGCCTTGGCCAGGCCCCGCGCTTTGTCACCGTCGAGGTTGCGCAAGAGGTCATCGACGCGCTGGCCGACGCTCCAGTTCGTGATGCCGGCGCTATTGCTGTACGCCAGCAGCTTTTCGGTCACGAACAGGGAAGCAATCTCCAGCTCGGCCAACAGGCACCGGATGTGCAAGCGCTGGTGGGGTGTTGAGCCGGCCATTACGCATCCCTCGTGATGTAGTTCGCGAGGACATTTCGCGTGTTGTCCCGTGCGTCGACCAGCGAGCGATAGATCGCGAGATCGCCTCCCACCGACGTGACGTAGGCTTCGATTGCATCGCTGGCGGCCATGTGGCTGACCACAAGCGACGCGCGTACGTTGTCGTCGGGCGTTGCCGCCGCCGTGGTGCGGCGTGCGCGGGGCTTCGTTGGCATAGCCCGAGCGGCATCAGTGGCCTCGGGCGAGGCGGCGAGATCCAAGCCGTCGCCGCCGCCCTGCCGGAGACTGAACACCGTCTGGCTATCCTCGACAGAACGCATGAACTCACCAGCGCGGCAGCGCTGGTGGCACATGGTGTTGACGTTGTTCCTGTCCGCGTCGTCGGGCAGAGCCTCGATAAGCTGATCCAGCGTCATACCGCCCGTGGTACGGAGCAGCTGGCGAACGCGTTCCGTATAGGTGCTCATCACACCCTCCCGACGAGCTCGCCGCTGATCTTGTCCAGGCCCAGCTCGACTGCCTGGTTCATGCACTTGATGATCAGGTTGTGGACCACCAGCGGGTAAAGCTGGGATTCGGTGTCGCTCGTGCCGGGGCGGCGACGGGTCAACCGGGCGCGGATCGCGTCATAGGCGTCCTTCTCGAACACGTCCTCAAGCTTCACGTCGAGCCGGTTGAACTTCAGCGTGAGATATTCCTCCAGGTTGCCGTTGAGCGGCTTCAGGATCGCCACCTCGCACCGACGGATCACCTCGCGGGCATCCGGGTTGCGGCGCTCATCGAGACGCTCGCCGAGCTCGGGCTGCCCCACCAGGACGATCGACAGCAGGCGCTTGTAGCCATCCTCCATTTCCCAGAAGCGCTTGAGGTATTTCAGGGTGCGGATGTTGAGATCGTGGGCCTCTTCGATCATGAGCAAGTGCGACATCCCGTTGCGCGCACTCG
This sequence comes from Pinirhizobacter sp., assembly GCF_036499745.1. Lineage (NCBI taxonomy): Bacteria > Pseudomonadati > Pseudomonadota > Gammaproteobacteria > Lysobacterales > Rhodanobacteraceae > Pinirhizobacter > Pinirhizobacter sp. The sequence continues at coordinate 55,941 of NZ_DASYDG010000026.1, read as the reverse complement.
CGGTGAGGATGCGCTGGATCTGGCGGGCCTTCGCTTCGAGCGACTGCTTGGCTTGCTCGGTGCTCAGGTCGGCAATGATCGCGTCGCAGATATGCACTGCCGTCAGCTCGCGCTTATCGATGGTCTGCGGCTGGATGACGATGATCGAGTCGTTGTCGCGACGGATGCGATCGATCAGGTCACGACGGAGCGTGGACTTGCCGCTGCCGCTCTCTCCGACGACAGCAACGAAGCCCCCGTGTTTCGCGGCGTAGAACATGCTTTCGCGCACGTAGCGCTGGCCCGCACTCAGGTAGACGTCCTGCGGGCCCTTCACGTCATCCTGGAAGGGATGACGCGGGAGCTTGAAGTGGTCGCGTGCAGTCTGGCTCAGCATTTCTGCCTCCGGTAGTTCAATGGGGTCGATGACTTCGGCCTTCACGGCCGGCGCGCGGATGCGCTTTGGTGCGGGATCTGCAGGGATATGCCGCGGCGGCGGTACCGGCGCGTCATTGGAACCTTCGAAGTTCCAGGCCGTGGCGATATCGGCCTCGGAGACGCCATGCGACCGCAGGAAGGTGGCCGTCTGCTCGCGCAGCGTTTCGGGTAGCACGGAATTGGGCCAACGCTGGTAGAGCAACAGCGAGGACACCGTGCTGTTGGCGAGCGAGCGGCCCTTGCGACGACCGCCCTCGTAGGTGAGCGCACGGCAAAGCTCGCTTTGACGGATGTCGTGCTTCAGCAGGATGTTGCGCAATTCCAGCGGCGCGCACTTGTTCTCAACGGGGCGACCAGTGCGGGTCATCGTCACTGCTCCAGGGCGAAGACCGGGCCGCGGGCTTCGCGCACCGGGCGGACCAGCGCGCTGCGCTTCAGCTTGACGAGCTGGCCAGGGATGTAGCCCTGGGACTCGGGGTTGACCGCGACGACCACCGCCCAGGTGTACTCATCGCCGGACGTCGGCGCGCCGGCATAGCTGAGCGGCACGAGGACTTCGCTGGGCGACACCTGCTGGACGAAGTGCTGACCAGGGCGAACGTTCGAAGCGGCGATGAATGCCGGATTGATGGTGCGGGATGCGGTAGCGGTTGCGTGCATGACTGATCTCCAGATCAGGTGGGATGGGACGAAGGGTTAGAGGCGCGAGGCGAGTTCGGCGCGGGTGAGGTTTGCGCTACCCGCCCCGGCACTGCGGAGCACCTCATCGGGTGCCCACGGGTCCGTATGGATGGGCATCACGCGAACCGCGGACATGGCGCTGTTCGACGGCGTCGCAGCGAACTGCGCGGGGGCCGTCTGCGTGAGGAAATGGATGGGCGCCACGCTCGGCAACTCCATCGTGAAACCGGCCGGAAAGAACTCGGGCTCGCCCGGGCTGACACGGCAGGCGATCACCACCACCTCGATGGTGCCGCTGGCGTTGAGCAGCTGGCGGTTCGAGCGTGCATGCTCGATGCCCATGCCGTTGTCACAGCTGCGCACGGCGCAAACGCATTCGACCAGGTCGGGACCGACCGGCGTGAACAGCGAGCCCGGTGTTGCTTCGAGCAGGAGCGGGTGATCGACAACGCGGAAGGTGGCTTTCATGGCGGGTCTCTCGTTGGTGAGGGCATCAGCCCACGACGGACAGGCGCGGACGCGGAAGCGGAAGCACAGATGCGGCGATGCGCTGCACCAGGGCATCCAGCTCGATTTCGGGGACGCCGTCCGGGTACCACTCCCTGACGGCGACGGCTTCATCCTTGGTAATGACGCGATCCAGACGCGCCTTCAGCGCATAGAGCGCGTCGACGTGGCTGAGCGGCTTGAGCTCCACGTGCACGGGATTGGGCACATCGAGGTCGGTGCCGCGACGCTGGATGTGGCTAGGCGCGTTCTTCGCTGCCTCACGGATATCCTTGAACGGGTCAAGGGCGCCATTGAAGGCAATGCGGCCCTTCGTGCGTGCGGCAGCTGCATCGAGCGTCTCGCGCTCGCCGTAGACCAGTTCGTTGAGATCCTTGCGCGCGGTGTCCACGGGTGTATCGGGCTTCGCCGCATAGCTTTCGCCAAACGTCGGAGCGGTCACGAAGAACCCCGCCTGGTCACGGGCGATGGGTTCGCACTCGACGTACCGGGTGGAACCGTCCTCGTTCTCGCCCAGGACGAAGATGCATGGTGCGCGGTACGGATTGACCGCGACCATGACGCTGTCGCCCACACGCAGGTTAGGCACATGCTCCACCGAGTAAACGGCCGGCTCGTACCCCTTCGCCGCGAACTGGACGGTGAGGTTGCCTTTGACGCGGCGGGCTTCTGGTCGGCTGTGCAACAGCGTGCGGCACAGATCCTCTGCTGGGCACAGGCGAAGCTGCTCCTGGCGGATCGTCTGCCACATCCCGTCACGCGTGTGCTTGTGCCGGCTGTGGATGGCCGTGCCGTTGAAGGCGCGCAGCCAGATGTCCATTTCACCGTTCAACTGCTCGACGCTGTCGATGCGCGTGAAGGTGAGCCGACCTTCGAACTTGCGCTCGATGACGTTGTGCACGCCCTCGACCTGACCCTTGGCGCGCGGGTTGCCTGGCTTGTGCGCCCAGTGGCGGATCATGAGAGCCGTGAGCAACGCACCGATGGCGTGGCTTTGGTTAGCGCTGCCGGCATCCCACACGAGCATCCAGGGCACACCGCGCATGACGTGGGCCTCGCTGCCCTGCATGGCCCACATCAGGAACTCGAAAAGCGTCCGCTGGTCTTCGCCGCTGACGTTGTAGTAGCGGCACAGCACGTCGCCCGTGTAGTGGTCGGTGATCGCGTAGCGCAGCAGGCGCTGGTTGCTGACCTTCGCCAGGTCGCGGGGTTTGCGCACGTTGAACTTGCGCTCGTCCATCACACCCATGCGGCCATTGCGCAGGTAGTACAGAACGCACACCGAGGCGTCGAGCTGCCACACGTGGTTCGGATGCAGGCTGCGCATATCCACGTGTGGGTCGGGACGGGCCAGCTGACGCGGGTGGCAGTCGTGCTGACGCATGAGGCGCAGCATGGTCTCGGACGACACGCGCTCATTGAGCATGCCGTTGGCCAGCGCCATATCGATCGCGTCGGTGACCGAGAGCAGTTCCTTGCCGTTCTGGCGTTGCGCTGCCCGGAGAATACCGGCGACCGCCTTGATCTCGGGCTCACCGACGCGGCTGTCACCCTTGTCGGTGCGCACCTTCCGGCCGCTAGTCCAGCCGGCGAGTTCGCGCAGCCGGGCATACACCGTCGGGCGGGAGACACCGCCAAGCCAGTGCATTGCCTGGGTGACCAGCTCGCCCGCTTCACCCCGGCGCGCGCGGTCGAGCCGCGCGGCCAGGGCGCGGACGTAGTCGATCTCGGCGAGTTCTCCCGGCTGCATGGATTATTCGCCCGCCAATTCGGCGAGCTCGCTCAGCTGGGTGGAGGCCCAGTGCCCGTTCGATTCGAGGCGCTCGGCAACGTCGGCGTCGACCTGCAGGCCGGCGTCGGCGTACAGCTGATTGACGTCGTCAGCAATCTTGCGCAGGCGGGCAAGCTGCGAGGTCGCTTCGACCACGGCCTCGTCGGCGTCGCGCAGCAGGTCCTCCGCCTGGCGGCGCAGCTGCTGCTCACTGTCGTTCTTGCGGCGATCGCGGGTGAGCTTGTTGATTCGCTCGTCCTTGGCGCGGATGATCTCTTCGTCCGTGGCCTTCTCGTCCTCGCGCTCCTGGCGCTCCGCGCGCAAGGCCGCTTTCAGTTCACGCACCGTCATCTGGTCGAGTTCGTCGACGGTGTAGCCGGCGAGCGTGCCACCGCTCTCCAGCTCGACGAGTGTGTCGTCGTCTTCGGAGAGCAGCTCCAGCGCCTTGGAGATGCCGAGATTCTGAAGGCGCGGCAGGTCGTGCAGCTTCGCCGCTGTCTGCATCGCGCGCTGAGCGAAGCGTGCACCCATGCCAATCTGGTCCAACGCCTTCAGCCAAGTACCCGGCGCTTCGCGTTCGCGGATCTGGATCAGCATCAGACCGATCTCGATCAGGCGCTGGGCGCTCTCGGCCGCGTTCTGCTTGATGCGGTCGATGTAGGCATCGAGGTTGTAGCGAATGGGAAGGCTGAACTGCTGGTCGATCGCGGTCAGCCGCGAGGCGTCCGCGGCAAGGGCTTTGCCTGCCTCAACCAGCGCGTCGTGGTTGACGCTGTTGTCCGGTGCCGTGATGACCTCGGGCGTCCGTGCTTTGGGGGGACGTGCCATGTGGTGCTTCTCCAGGGTTAACGGTGGGCTTCGCCCATGCCGAAGCGACGGCGGACTTCGTCCACACGCGAGGTCGCGTCGTTCAGGGCGTTTAGGATCTTGATGGCCTGCTGGCCGAGGCGTGGCGTGACGCGCCACTTGCCACTTTCCAGTGGCTCCGCCAGGCCGGCCTCACGCAGGTTGGCCAGGTCCCGCGTAACGTTGCTCGCGCTGGTGCGCAGCGCCTTGGAGATCTCGCCGGGCGCCAGGCCCATGATCTCGTGCCCGCAGAGCAGCAACAGCGTGTTGAGCACGCGCTGCTGGGCGGCATTGATGTAATTGCTGGTGCTCATGCCGACCACCGCGTCGCATCCAGCGTGGACCGACCGAAAAAGCCCGACCACCTCTGTTTGCTCAGGTTGATCGTCCGGCTCAGCGCCTTGAATCGATGAGGGCCGATTCGATAGCGGCGTGTGCGTCCATTACGCATTACGCGGACGATCGCACCGCCAGGTACGCGGTAAGCCTTGATGATTGCTTCGGGGGTCATGACAGATCGAGCTCCGGTTGAACGTGGCGCTGCACCTGGGCGCGCTCGTGGGCGAGCAGCGTCATCGCGGCGGTGAGGTGGTCGGTGGTGTCGGCGGCATCTGCCTTGCCCTGGGAAAACGCCAGGAGTGCCCCGATCGCGGCAGTGCAGGCTTCCTGCAGCGCGTGGATGTCGCTGTCACCCGGCATGCGGCCGGTGGGGATATCGATCAGCAGCTTTCGCGCGCTGGTCGCGAGGTATTGGGTGATGAACGCGCGGCCGCAGGCATGCTCGAAGCCCGCGATCTTCTTGCCCGGCACCGAACCACCCTGCATCCACTTGTAGACCGTCCACTTGTTCTCGCCGACCAGATCGGCGATGCGCTCGACGGACAGGCGATGCTTCTCCTGGGCAAATAGCACGCAGCCCTCTACCGCTTCCTGCAGGCTCGTGGGCGCCCAGGTCTTCCAATGGCGGCGGCTCATTGGCCACCCCGCAACGGCGCCGCGCGGGTGCTATTCCAAACGCGACCGATCTTTGCCCTTGCGAAAGCGGCTTTCAGAGGGTGAAATGTCGAAAGACCCCGAGAGCACCCCACGATGGAATCCCAGATCGCCGAGTTGACTAGTCGAATCGAGACCCTGCAGGCGCAGGTGAACGCCCTGAACGACTGGGATGGTGGCCTTTGGCGTGCCCTGTTGGATGTTGTGCTGGTGCTCCGCGAACGAGATCCGGCATCTGCCGAAGCACTCCTACACAAGTGGGCTGCGCTTGACGATGAGTACAGCCGCGGACGCGACGGGGAGACGATGGCGCCCGGCGTCACGGTCGGCTTCCTGGAGCCGCGGGTGACGATGGCACGTGTCGTTGCGCAGCTTTCAGCAGCGACTCAACACATACGCTCAGACGCTGTAGATAGGCCTCAGCGCGCTCGCCCGGACGGCGCGGCGAATGCTCGCGAGCCAGCTGAAAGGCATCCGGAACCGTGAGAAGCGATTTGCTAGCGGAGAGAGACATGACGTACCCCTCACGCCAGGTGCAAGACGGGCCGTTCATCGAGTACCGGGCCGCTGGCCAGCGGCACCAGGGAGAGGCTCGAATCGGTCTGCGGGCGTCCCCCGCTGAGGATCTCGGCGGCGAGCGAGCGCAAGGTCTTGGCGTGCAGCTCCTCCGGCACGCCAAGGAATCCCTTGGTCAGGAAGGTGTTGAGCGGCGTGCCACGCTCAGCGGCCGATGCCACCAGCTTGCAGGCCGCCTCATCGCGGCGAGCGACATAGGCGTCGATGGACTCGCCGCTCATGCGGGTAACCAACACATTGCCCAGCTGAAGCGCATGGGCGTATCCGAACGATTCGCGTGCAGACATGGCGTTCCCCTGTGGTTCGCGGACGCTGGTGTCGACGAACGTTTCGCCGTGAGGCTGGCTATATGCAGGATTGCTGGGCGCCGGAGCGCCTATGAGGATGAAATTGACGTCAGCGCCGGCTTTTGCGAGCCAATACAGCAAGTTGAGACTCGGACGCTTTTCGCCCTGCTCGTTCGCGAGCAGGATTGTGTCGAAACGTTGGCAACCGAGCGCGACATCAGAAAGAGTGAAACCAAGCAGCTCACGCTGCTGGCGAAGTCGGACACCTATGTCGCGCAACTCCTGCGGACCGAGACGTGCTGCACCAATCAGAAAGAGGGTCAGGTCGGGTTCCATTTAAATTCCTCAGGCGGCGCCGGCTATAGCGCGAATTGCCGCAGCAGTTGCGGCGCGGTTGTGTTTCGGACGCGCCACGTCCGCTCCATGCCACTGTGGCCAGAGGTCCGCCAACGGCAGCTTCGTTATCGAGGCGATTCGCAGTTCGATCCGTCGGCTTCGACTGCGACCGTGTATGACCTGGTAAACAGCCGTCGCAGTCACATGACCGCATTGCGCCGCCACGTCCCGGTGCGTAAGGCCCTGCATTTTCAGAGCTGCGTTAATCAGCGCGGGGTGCATCGAGCTTAGGTTCCTTGGCTAAAGCGCAATGTCTGCGCATCGAAAATCAACTTACGAACACAACTTTAGTTGGAAAGGTATGGCAACTATGGGTGCACGTCAAGTGCCGATTTCATCGGCCCTGGAAGTCGGGGCACGGTTCGAGCAAGAGCGGGAACGCCTGAACCTGTCGCGGGCGGAGCTCGCCTTTGCGGCCGGGTATAGCTCCGAGCAAATCAGGAAGGTTGAGAAGGGCGAACGGATGCCAGGCGGCGAGTTGCTGGCCGCGCTCTTGAACCTCACCGGAAACATTGAGTACGTGCTGAGAGGCTCAAACCCTCAAATGGGCAGCGTCAGAAACCAGGAGGATCGACAGCTGCTAGACATCGATTCCATTGAGGCTGCGCGCTATCTCGAGCTTGTTCGCAGGGAGGCCCGTGAGTGGTCCCGCATGCAGTCCGATCGGCGAAAGAAGGTGCTCACCGACGAGGAAGCCGACTTAATCGAGGCTTTTCGGGACCTTAGTCGCCTCCAGAGGGAGCGCGCGCTGCAGCTGTTGCAAGCGGTTCGCCGTGGCGAATCGGACCTGACAGCACCTTCAGTTTCGCAAGAAGCTGCCGATATCTCTTTGGTTGGAGACGGGAACCGTGTGGCAGGCCGTGACTTTCATGAAGGGAGCGGCGACAAGAAGAAGTAACGGGCATCGGACGCAGAAAGGGACTGCATGAACATCCACAGCAATGGCGACAACAACCGCTTCGCTGGTCGTGACTACCATGAGCACAGGCCCGAGATTCGCGAAGACGAACCGGAGTGGAAGCCGCCGCCGTACAACTCCGGCTTGATCCTCTGCCCGGGCTGCAAGCGGCGGCACATCGCGCGCAACGCCATTGCCTGCACCCGCTGTGGCTATCCCCAACGCGAGGTCATGCAGGAGGAACACCGGCGCTCCCTGCTGCGGATCAACCATGAGCAAGCCAAACGGCAGGCCTATGGGGTCTTCTCGGGCACGGGCGGCCTACTCGTGGGTTTGTTCCATTACGACCTGGTCGGCATATACCTGATCGCCCTCTGGATACTGTCGGGCATCCTTGGATATATCGCCTTGCCCGTGCTCGAAGCCTCGGTGCGCGACTGGCTCAGCGATCGACGGTAGCCCGGTCCTGATCGCCGGCCGTGAGACGGCGGTGGGCGATCATGACCCGATGGACGAGATCAACTCCCCACCATCCCTCATCGACGACGATGTTCGGTGGCTGATGGTCCGCACGGCAGCGTCGCTAGCACGGCTATGGGCGCGCCTTCGTCGGTACTCGATACTGCCAGGGCGCCATCCCATGCATCCCCTCTGCGCACGCGACATCGATGCGACCGAGCCTTGGCTCGACCAGGTGCCGGGCAACGTCGCGCTGAGCGGCTTGATCGACGCCGCGATGCTCGCCGAGAGCCTCCTGATTGATGAAGCCGTGCGGCGAGGCCCGATCGACCGGCGCCGTGTCTGTCTCATCGTCCAGCACGTGGCCTGTGGTGCGAGCGAGTGGACAGCGGCGACGCGTCGCATGGCGGACAAGCTCGACGTGAAACTCGCACCCACCGTGCGCGAGGAAATGAACGGTGCATCACTGCATCGCGAGATCGGCCAGCTCGACGGCACCTATGCGGAATCAACACGTCCTCGCGACGCGTCGTGAGTCCAAGATGGACTGCGATGCCGCGGCCATCATCGGCCTGCATGCGCGATGCGCTTTAGGTACTATGCTGATTCCCCGTCCAGCGCTGGCCGTTACTAGCAAGCGCTAAAAGACCCCAGGGGGTGTCCACCGGCACCTTGTGCCACATGGACCTCCCTCGCATCTTCCGCATTTCTCCCCGTGTGCGCGATCTGTTCCGCGCCACGCCCCTCCTGTTGCTGGGCGCGATCACCTTTGCGGTGGTCCTGGTGCTCAACCCGGCGAAGGTCGGCCTGCTCATCTGGGGCGCCTCGCGCATCGGCCTGTACGCCTATCTCGGCTACTGGGTCGACCGGATCATCTTCCCGTACGCACGACCGCATGAGCTGCAGGGCATTGCCCAGGGCACCGCGTGGAAGCGCCGGGCACTTATCGTGGCCGCGGCTCTCCTGGCGGGAGCGCTGCTACCTTGACCATCTTGCTGCTCATCGCCGTGGCGCTGTGCATTCGCTGGGTTGCTGTACGGCGATCGCCAGCGGTCTGGTTCATGGCCTGCGCGTCCGTTTTCCTGCTCGGCGTGTCCATCTGCCCTGCAGCTGATATGCCGGCATCGGTGCGCATCCCTTCTGACTCGGTGCGCTACCGGATGCAACTGGAACGCGCTGCCGGCGAACGCTTCGGGATCGATGCGCCGGTGGCAAGGCTGGCCGGTCAGCTGCACCAGGAGTCCGGTTGGAACCCGTCGGCGCGCAGCGCCTACGCCCAGGGCCTTGCCCAATTCACCCCACCGACGGCAGCGTGGATTCCCGAGATCTGTCCGGACCTGGGCGACCCCGATCCCTGGGATTCCGCGTGGTCGCTCCGCGCCATCGCGTGCTACGACCATTGGCTCCACGAACGCGCCACCGGCGCGACGGAATGCGACCGCTGGGCGATGACGCTCAGCGCCTACAACGGCGGCGAAGGCGCACGCGACCGCGAACGCCGCAAGGCCTATGAAGCTCGCGATGACCCGCTTCGATGGTTCGGCCAGGTCGAGCGGTACCAGTCGCGTGGAGCCGCCGCCTGGCGCGAGAACCGAACCTACGTACGCCGGATCTTGCTCACGCTGGAACCGGCGTATGCGTCGGCCGGCTGGCCCGGCAAGGTGGCATGCACATGAAGCTGGCGATCGTCGCCTACGGACTGCTTGGATTGGCCGCCCTCTTTGGCCTTGGTGAATGGCATGGCCATCACCGCGGCTATACCGATGGCGTCTCTGCCACGAAGAAGGACGCCGACAAGAAGGTCGACGATGCGCACGTAGAGAGGGACCGCTACCGGGACGAGCGCGACGTGGTCAACAGCACGCTTAACCAGGTCAAGGCATCGCTACAGGCACAGCGCTCCCAGCTCGACGCAATACGCAACATGGCAAACGCAGCACTCGATGCGCGCGACGCCCTGCAGCACGACCTCGACGTAACGACCCAGAAGCTCAAAGCTGCACTGACGAAAGCCGCCCATGAAGACCCGCAATGCGCTGACCTGGCTCGCCTGCCTGTTTGTCCTACCGTCGCTGACAGGCTGTGGGGAAACCCGGCACGAGATCAAGGCGCCCCAGATCATTGAGGTCCCGGTACCGGCCTACCAGCCGCTCGATGCGCGGCTGACCGATCTGATCCCGGAACCACCGCCGCCGGCCGTGCACTGCTTGTTGGCAGGCGCACCGGCCGTATGCGTACTCGACGGGTTGGCGACCATCGAAGAATGGCGCGGCGCCTTGCGCAAGGCGAATGCCGACCGGGCCACCGCAGCCAAGGTAACGAAGCAACCAGGGGAACCTTGAGATGTTTGCATGGAACGATCTGCAGCCTATCGCCGCGATGGTCTCCGCGGTGTGCTCGATCGTGGCCGCGACCGTGGCCGTAACGGTTTACCGAAAGTCGCAGGCCTCCGACCTCAGCACCAAGATTGCCCAGGGCGATCGCGTCATCCGCAAGCACACCGATCGCGCCATCGGCGAAGTGAAAAACCAGCTTGTCTCAGCGAACCATCGCCTCGCCGAGATGGAGGACGGTGTGGCCAGAATCGAGGAATCGCAGAAACACTTTCTCGTCGGCAAGGACCTTGGCCCGCTCCACGAGAAGATCAACGGCGTGTCGAATCAGGTCGCTGCCACCGCCGCCACATCCAATGCGCTCAAAGAGCAGCTGGGTGTAATCCACGAACTCCTGCTCAGAGGAAACCGCTGATGGGCCTTACCGAAGAACAGACGGCCTTCCGCCGCGGGCGCATCCTGCGGATCCTCGCCGAGAGCAACAACCAGGGCACCGGTGCGCCGATGATTCGTACCCTCGTGCGCAGCTGGGGCTACAAGGCCGACACGGACACGGTGGCGATCGACCTGGCCTGGCTCAGCCGTCATGGCTTCGCCACGGTGCGACCGATCGGCGAGGGCGAGTTCGACATAGCCAAGATCACGCAGGCGGGCCGCGACATCGTCAGCGGCGACCTGGATGTGCCTGGCGTTAAGCTGCTGGAGGATTGACGTGGGCCGGCGCTCCACCATCGACCAGCTGCCCCGCGAACTCGCGGACCTGTGCCATCGCCTGATTCGCGAAGGCCGCACGATCTACGAGATCACTGACGCGCTCAACCAGCTCGACGCCGAAGTCAGCAAGTCGGCCGTTGGCCGCTACGTCAAGGGCGCCCGTGAGCAGATGGACCACTACCGCGAAGCGCAGATGGTCGCGGGCCAGTGGGTGAGCCAGCTCAATGAGAACCCGGGCGGCGACGTCAGCGCGTTGCTGGCCGAGATGCTCAAGACCGTCGCCTTCCGCACCATCGCCGATATCGGCAGCGCGGACGGTCCGCTGGAGAAGGATGGGAAGCCGAAAGCCCCCAAGCCGATGGACATCATGCTGCTGGCCAAGGCCATCCGCGACATGGAGGCATCGACCAAGGCCAGCATCGAGCGCCGCGAGCAGATCGAGCGCAAGGCCCTCGAACGCCAGGCCAAGGCAGCCGAGAAGGTGGCAACGAAACAGGGCATGTCGCCGGAAGCATGGGCGCAGATCCGTGCCGAGTTCCTTGGCGTCAAGCCGGACGAAGCCGCGGCCGGTACCGGCGCATGACGCCGGAGGAACGCGAAGAGGCACTGAACCTGGTCGACGAGATCCAGGCCGAGCGTGCCGGCAAGCAGCTCGCGGGCCTGCCGGCCGCCGATATCCCGAAGATCCTCCTGCCGTACCAGATCCGCTGGCACCAGGACGATTCGCGCGTGCGCTTCTGCAGCAAGGGCCGACGGATCGGCTTCACCTTCGGTGCCTGGGCCGCGGAGGCCGCACTCGAAGCCGCCCTTTCCCAGGGCGGTATGGACCAGTTCTACATGGGCTACAACCAGGGCATGGCTGCCGAGTTCATCGGTGACTGCGCGACGTTTGCCCGTTGGTACGGTGCCGCCTGCAGCGCCATCGACGTCGCCTACGAGAAGGCCGTCATCGAGAACGAGAGACGCGACATTGTCCGGTACAAGATCCAGATGGCCAGCGGCCACAAGATCGAGGCGCTGTCAGCCATGCCGTACAACTGGCGTGGTCGCCAGGGCCATGCGCGCATCGACGAGGCGGGCCATCACCAGCATCTTGGCCCTGTCATCGACGGTGCAATGGCGTACCTGATCTGGGGTGGCCGTGTGTCGATCGGCGGCACGCACAACGGCGAAGACAACTACTTCAACGACCTGCTGAAGGATATCAAGGCGAAGAAACTGCCCTGGTCCCTCCACGAGGTCGCTTTCAGCCAGGCAGTCAAAGAGGGCCTGTATCGCCGCATCGCCCTGGTGACGAAGAAGGTGTGGTCGCCCGAAGCCGAGACCGCATTCGTCGACGAGGTGCGGTCGGCATACCGCACCGTAGAGGCTGCCGACGAGGAACTGGAGTGCATCCCCGCACGCGGAACCGGTGTGTACTTCAGCCGCATGCTCCTGGAGAAGTGTGGTGTCGATGGCCTGGTCGTGCTGCGGTATACGAAGAAGCCGGAGTTCGTCCTCGATCCCGATCGCCTGCGCATCACGCAGGACTGGATCGACGAAGTGCTCAAGCCAGCAGTCGACTCGCTGCCGCAGGACCGGCGCACCGTGCTCGGCCAGGACTTCGCCCGCGATGGTGACCTTTCGCCCATCGTGATCGGTCAGCCGGTTCCTGGAACGACGCACTGGCGGACACCGCTGCGCATCGAGCTGCGCAAGATCCCGTTTGACTGCCAGAAGCTGATCGTGGCCTGGCTGCTGCTCAATCTGCCGCTGTTCCACCACGGCAAGTTCGACGCGCGTGGCAATGGCCAGAGCCACGCCGAGGCCGCCATGCAGCTGGTTGGTCCGCAGCGCGTCGAATGCGTGCAGATGACAGGCGGTTGGTACGACACCTGGTTCCCGCGTTACCACCAGGCCTTCGAAGACGGCGACATCGAAACCTTCGGGGACGAGGACTGGATCGCCGATCACCGCAGCGTGGTGTTGGTCAAGGGTTCACCGCGCATGAGCGATGCGCGCACCAAGGGCATGGACGGTGGCTTCCGCCACGGCGATACCGCGGTGAGCGGCGTGCTCATGTGGGCCGCTGCGCGCGACGAAGTGCAGCCGGCCGCCGGCGAGTCGGTGGCAGCGACAGCAGGAACGTACCGGGCCACCGGCTTCGGCCGTGGTGGCGTGTCATCCATGTTTGGAAAGCGGGCCGACTCAGTTGGCCCTCAGAGCCGCTCCGGGCCCCCTGGGCGCTAGAAGGTTACGAAGGAGACCCCCGATGGGCGTTGCGAAAATTCAGGAAAACTCTCAGCCGGGTTTGATGGACCGTGTGCGGGCGTGGTGGACGGGAAATCCGTCCTCGGACCCCGAAAAGGTTCCGGAAACCGATCGCATGGTCGAGTCGGCCGGTGCGACCGTCGACAAGGATGACGACCAGTGGAAGCGTCTGACCGGCAATGGCCAACGCGATCTCTCGCCACTCACCCAGGAGCGCATGCAGCGCCTGGCCCACTACCAGTGGGAGACGAACCTGCTGGCGAACCGGTTGATCGAGCTGCCGGTCGCTTATCTGCTCTCCGGCGGCGTGCGCCTGACGATCAAGGACGATGCTGATTCCCAGGACGCTCTCGATGCGCACTGGGACGACGGCATCAACGCCTGGGACATGAAGCTGCCCAAGCGGGTGCGCGAGCTCGCACTCTTCGGTGAGCAGTGCTACCCCGTCTTCCGCAACGAGGTGAACGGTTTCGTCCGCCTGGGTTACCTCGACCCCGCGCTGATCGAAACCATCGTGACCGACCCGGAGAATCGCGAGCAGCCGATCGGCATCGTCACCAAGCGCGGCCGGGGCGGCGTGGCTAAGCGCTATCGCATCATCATCAATGTGCCCGAGTCGGCCTTCGCGACGCGCACGCAAGAGATCCGCGAGAGCTTCACCGATGGCGACTGCTTCTATTACCGGGTGAACGACCTCAGCAGCGCCACGCGCGGCCGCAGCGACCTTCTGGCCCAGATTGACTGGCTGGATGCCTACGACCAGTACCTGTTCGGCGAACTCGATCGGGCATCGTTCCTGCGCGCCTTCATGTGGGACGTCACCCTCACCGGTGCTTCGCCGGACGAGGTCATCGAGCGATCAAAGAAGATCACCGCACCGTCGCCCGGCAGCGTGCGCGTGCACAATGAATCCGAATCGTGGAAGGCTGAGTCGCCCGAGCTCCAGGCAAACGATGCCGCGGAAGGCGCGCGACTGTTCCGCAACCACATCCTGGGCGGTGCGACGCAGCCCGAGCATTGGTACGGCGGCGGTGGTGACGTCAATCGCAGCACCGGTGAAAGCATGGCCGAGCCAACCGAAAAGGTCCTGGCCATGCGCCAGCGGCTGATCGGCTACATGCTCACCGATATCGGACGGTACGTCGTGCGCAGCTCGTGGCAGGCCCTCGATCGCGAACTCACGCCGGCCGAGCTGAAGACCCTGGGCTCGGTGGTCGCCGCGTGGCCCGAGATCACCTCCAAGGACATCACCAAGTACGCCGCCGCGATCGTCCAGGTCGCCACCGCGGCCGCCACGCTGATCGACGAAGGGCTCATTACCCGCGAAACAGCGTTGCGCCTGGTGCAAGCCCTCGCCAATCGCCTGGGCGTGGAGATCGACGTGGAGAAAGAGCTGGACGCGGCGCAGAAGGAAGTCGGGGATCACGGTGGTCCGGATCTGTCGGGCCTCCCATTGCGCAAACGGCCGGCGCCGCCGTTGCCCAAGGACGAGGCGGCCTGACGCATGGATCCGGAGGAAAGCGCGCGACGCTTTGCCGAGGCCGCGGAGCTCGAAAGCGCCTTGCTGCCGCGGATCCAGAAAGACACGCTCGCCGAGCTGGTCAAGCAGCTGGAGATCGCCGAGCGCGCGATCCTCGATGCCCTGCAGAGCAGCACGAGCGTGTCGGCGCAGCTTCGGCTACGCCAGATGCGCGACGAGGTAGAGCAGGCCCTGGAGGACTTCCGCCAGGCGGCCGCGAGCTCGACGACCGCCGGCGCGCAGCAAGCATGGGATGCCGGCATCCGGTCGATCGTGGCGCCCTTCGACGCCGCGGGCGTCAGCATCCTCGGTCCGCAGATCGACGCCGGCGCGTTGATGGCCACCCAGCGGTTCCTGACCAATCGCATCGGCGATATCAGCCTTCGCGCGCTCAACCAGCTCAACGGCGCCCTGGTGCAGAACATCATCGGTAGCTCGCCGCTGTCGGACACGATCACCCTGGTGCAACGGATCCTCGGTGGCGCGCCCCGGGCACGTGCCATGACCGTCGCCTACACCGAGATCGGCCGTGCGCACTCGATCTCGCAGAACGAGTCACTGCAGCAGGCCGGCCATGTCGTGCCGAACGTGCACAAGCGCTGGCTGAAAAGCGGCAAGCTGCACCCGCGTGCAGCCCACGTGCATGCACATAACCAGATTCGGCGTTACGATGAGGCCTATGTGGTCGGCGGTGAGAACCTGATGTTTCCCCGCGACCCCGATGGCAGCGCCGAGAACACGATCAATTGCGGGTGCTTCTCCATCCCGGTGGTCGACGGTTCCAGCTTCGGCGCAAGCACCATCCGCATCGGTCCCAACGGGGGCGTGCGCAAGGTCGTCCTCCCTCGCTAGTCGTTACTAGCACGCGCTAAAAGACCGCCGCGCACCGATCCACGACATTGTCTCCACGCTGCGCTAATGCGAGCAGGAGACGACTGTGCCCCCGAAGCCGAAGAAGCCGAATTCCACCGCCCCCAAAGCTGCCACCAAGTCGGCTCCCGCTGACCAGGCCGCTGCCGACCAGGCCGCTGCCGACCAGGCTGCCGCCGACCAGGCTGCCGCCAACCAGGCTGCCGCCGACCAGGCCGCTGCCGACCAGGCTGCTGCCGACCAGGCTGCTGCTGACCAGGCCGCTGCCGACCAGGCTGCTGCCGACAAGGCTTCTCCGAAGAAGATCCAGGTGCTGTCCGAAGCCAAGCGCGACGGCGCGACCGTGCGCGTCCTGACTGACGGCGTCCGCGTCTGGAAGGAAGCCAAGTGAAGCGCTCGCGGCTTTCCACCAGCATCGCGACGCTGCTTGCCGCGGGCCTCGTGCCGGCACGCGGCATCATCGGCCAAGCTGCACTGCGTGAAGCGGCAGCCACGGAGTTCGGCCAGATCCGCGACCTCCTGCAGGCGTCGCTGCGCAAGAACTACGGCCTGTCCGAGAACGACTGGGTCTGCGTCGAGGCGATCTATCCCGATCGCGTGGTCGTCGAACGCGATGGCAAGAACTACGAGTTCACCTATGCCATCGACGACGCCAACAATGTCACGCTCGGTGCCGCGGTTGAGGTGGTCATCACCACCACGGCCGTGACCGACACGACCGTGCGCGAGGCCGCGGCCACCGACGCCGATGCACGCCGCCGACTGGTGTACGCGGCGGTCCGCCAGGTCGACCCGAATATCTGGGATTTCATCGCCGTCTACCCCGACAGCGTGGTGGTCGGCAACGGTGATGGTCGCCAGTACTCCTATCCGTACACGATCGACGATAACAACCAGGTCACCGTGGGCACCCCCAACGAAGTGGTCTCCCAGCATGTGCCTGCCTCCAGCGCGAAGCCGCTGCGTGAGGGCGCACCTAACAACCCGACGGCAGTGGGTGCGGCGGGCGGTGGCAACAAGACCAACAAGGCCACCGCCCTGCACGGCGACGTGTTCATCGAGGCGATCGATGCCGGCGCCGGCGACAAACCCACCCGTTACCTGGTCCGGGTTATCCGGGCCGGTACGTCACTCAACAACGTGACCTACCCGCGCGACGTGCTGCGCGAAGCCGCGCCACTGTTCGATGGCGTGCGCGTGTTCGTCAAGAGCGACGCCGAGCACATCAAGGGTGGCGGCAAGGATTTCCGCCAGCTGGTGGGCAAGCTCAGCGATCCCAAGTTCATCGAGGCAGGCGTGGGCGAGATCCAGGCCACGCTCGATGTGCTGGAGAGCAGCGACATCGCCGCCAAGCTTCGCGAGGCGGTGGCACGTGACATGACCGATCTGTTTGGCCTGTCGATTGACGCCAGCGGCAAGAGCAAGAAAACCGGCAAGTTCCGCGAAGCCATCAACCTCACGAAGGTCGATAGCGTGGATCTGATTATCGAGCCCGGCGCCGGCGGGCAATTCATTCGGTTCGCCGAAGCCCACCAGGAGAGCGACACCATGCTGCGCGAGCAGATGATTTCTAAGATCCGTGCCCGCGATGCGAAGCGGGCTGACGCCCTGGCCAATGCCAGCGATGACGATGTGTTGACTGCCTACCGCGAGGCGGTGATCGATGCCTCCGGTACCGGTATCACCGAGGACCAGTTCGAAGCGCGTATGCGCATGATCGAGGCCCGCGCCTCGGCGCGCGTGATCATCTCCGAAAGTCGACTGCCGACCGTCGCCCAGGAGCGCCTGACGGCGCGCTTCGCCGAAGCCGCAAGCTTCACGGAAGATGACGTCCGCACCGCGGTTGATGCCGAGCGGACCTACCTCGGCCGTTTCGCCGAGGGCGCGCAGGTGCGTGGCCTGGGCGTCAGCATCGAGATGGGCGAAGGGCGCGCCGAGAAAGTCAACAAGATGCTCGACGATTTCTTCGACACGACCAAGCGCTCGATGTCGTTCCGCGAGTGCTACAAGGACATCACCGGCGACCAGTTCGTTACGGGCCTCTGGCACGACGTCGACCAGTCCCGCCTGCGCGAAGCCGCCGGCGATACGTATCGCGAAGCGATCAGCTCGGCGACCTTCAGCAACATCCTGGGCGATTCCATCACCCGGGCGATGATCCGTGAATACGGAGCGCTGGAGGCCTACCAGGACTGGCGCTGGTTGTGCGACATCGTGCCGGTCAGCGACTTCCGTACCCAGGAGCGCACGCGCCTTGGCGGCTACGGCAACCTTCCGGGGGTGGCCGAGAACGGCGCCTACAATGCGCTCGCCTCGCCGGGCGATGAGAAGGCGACCTACGCCGTCACCAAGCGCGGTGGCATCGAGACGATCTCGCTGGAGACGATTGCCAACGATGACGTCGGCCTGATCCGCCGCCTGCCCAAGTCCCTGGCCACCGCGGCGGGTCGCACGTTGTACGAGTTCGTCTACGAGTTCCTGAACTCGAACGCGGTGATCTACGACACGCTGGCGCTCTTCGTGGCCGGCCATAACAACCTGGGCACCGCCGCTCTGGACGCGACCGCGTTCGCCGCCGCTCGCTTGCGCATGAAGCGCCAGGGTGAGCTGTCGAGCAACAAGCGCCTGGGCATCACGCTGCGCCACCTGGTCATCCCGTCCGACCTCGAAGAGACCGCCTTCAATCTCTTCCAGCGCGGGACCAACAACGACCAGACGTTCGTGCAAAGCCGCGTGCCGACCATCCACGTGGTCGATCACTGGACCGATGCGAACAACTGGTATGCCGCGGCTGACAACAGCGTGGTGCCGCTGATCGAGATGGGCTTCTACGGCGGCAACGAGGATCCGGAGCTCTTCGTCCAGGATCTGCCGACGCAGGGTTCGCTCTTCAGCAACGACCAGATCAAGTACAAGATTCGGCACATCTACAGCGGTGCCGTCCGCGACTACCGCGGCTTCGACGGCTCGATCGTCGCCTAACCTGCCGCGCCCCGAGCGTGCAACCCGGCCAAGGATGGCCCCCTTCTTTCGAATCCCGCCCATGACGCTTGCCGACTACCAGACGCTGGTCGCTGACCTGGTTCGCGATCGCGACGCCGTGATCACGGATGCGCAGCGCGACGCCGCGATCGACGCCGCGTTTGCCCGGTATTCGGCTGTCTTGCCGCGCAACGTTGTGGTGGATCTCACGTCGACCGGCGGCCAGCGCATCGAGCTACCCGCCGGCTTCACGATGGAGTCCATCGTGACGGCCGTCGAATTTCCCGTAGGCGAGATTCCCCCGGTCGAGCTGGAGCTTGCCGACGTGCGCGTGTACGCCGCGCCGACGCAGCGCTTCCTTGACCTTCCCGCGATCACCTTGACGGGTGACGTCCTGCGCATCACCTATACCGCGGTGCACCTGGTCGACGGCGCGGACGACACCGTTCCGCCGGCGCATCGCCAGGCCGTGGCCAGCCTTGCCGCCAGCAACCTTTGCGGGCAGCTGGCCAGCTACTACTCCAGCGAGCTGGAGAGCACGATCTCGGCGGACGCCGTGAACTACAAGGACAAGGCGCAGCGGTTCCGGCAGCGCGCCAAGGACCTGGAAGCCGATTTCACCGAGGTCGTTGGCGACGCGCCCAGCGATCGGAACAAGGCCGCCAGCGCAACGGTCGCGCTTGAACGGCGTAATGCCCTCGGTGGCCACCGCCTGTTCCATCCCACCCGCAGCTGGCCACGCTGATGGATATCACCATCGATACCAGCCAGCTGACGGCGCTCGTCGACCTGTGGAACCAGTCGCCCGAGATCGCGGGTCAGGAGATGTTCCGCGCGGCTACCGAGATCGATCTGCTCATCCAGGGCGAACTGATGCAGGTGATGCCGCGCGGTGCAGGCGGCTTGCATGGCGCAGGCCTGACTGGCGCCGTATTCCACCAGGAGCAGCTGCTCACCGACGGCGTCACCGGCATGGTGGCCACCTCCCAGCCGTATGCCGAATACGTCGAGGTCGGCACCAAGCCACATGCACCACCGATCCAGCCCCTCAAGGATTGGGTCGAGGCCAAGCTGGGCATCCGTGGCGAAGAGGCGATGGGTGTGGCGTTCGCGATCAGCCGAACGATCGCCAAGCGCGGTACGCGCGCGCAGCCGGTATGGCAGCAGACCTATCAGCGTCTTATCCCGACGATCCAGGCGAAGCTGGACGAGGGCCTAGCGCGTATCCAGGCACGGCTCGTGGGAGGTGCCGCATGAGCGCCCTCCGCGATGCCATCGTCGCAAAGATCAGCTCGGTGCCCGAGGTGGGCGTCGTGCATGCCTACGAGCGTTACGCCACCGCGATGGACAAGCTCAAGGCGCTATACGTCGTGCCGGGCTCCGGCGTCCTCCGCGGCTGGTTTATCCGGCGCCTGGCCCTCTCTGAGACCAGCGCCAACAGCCGCGCCAGGATTGTCGAGACCACCTGGCGCCTCCAGGGCGTCATGGCGCTCAACGACGCGGATGGGAGCGAGCTGGTCTTCGATGACCTGATCGAGCAGCTCCGCACCGCGTTCCGAACCGATCCCACGCTGGGCGGCCTGTTGAAGGCCGCCACGCCCGAGGGCGAGCCCGCGGGCTTGCAGCTGCTCGACACCGGCGCGGTGATGTTCGCCGGCGTCCTTTGCCACGGTGCGCGCCTGGCGCTGCGTACCCGCCAACTCATCACCGCCTGACACCACGGAGCGATCCATGAACCCCGCCGACAACGCGAACGAGAAGAAAGTGAAGGTCAAGCTGCTGAAGGATGGCCATTCCCACGCTGGCAAGCCGTGCGCCAAGGGCGACACGATCAGCGTGACCGAGGCCGATGCCAAGTGGCTGGCCAATCCGAAACGGGGCCTCATTGCCCCCACGAAGGCCGGCGCCGCCGGCGGCGAGGCCTGATCCCATGTCCAAGAACACCGAGTACTTTTCGATGCAGGGCAAAGTTGCCCTGGGCATCCGCAACACGGACGGCTCCCGCCAGCCGGCAAAGTGGGTCTATGACGCGAGCACCCTGGAGTGGGGTTTCAGCGTCGACAAGGACGAGAAGAACGAGAACTACAGCGGCAGCCGCGGCTTGGCCGCGGTGCTGCAGACGAAAAAGTCCATGACCGTGAAGCTGACCCTTGGCCAGCTCAACGACACCAACGCCGCGCAGGCTGTCGCCGGCACGACGGTGCAGATCGCTGCCGGGTCAGCCACGGCCGAGCCGCTTGGCATCCTGACGATCGGCGACATGGTCGCGCTGGATTTCGCCAAGGTCTCGGACCTCGAAATCACGGTCGGCGCCGCCACGCTCGTCGAAGACACCGACTACACGCTCAATGCCAACACCGGCGTCCTCACGGTACTGACGACCCAGGCGACGGCTGCCAGCGCCGCCTACTCGTACGCCGCCCACTCGCTGATCACCGTCTTCAGCAACAACAGCCCGGACATGTACGTCTTGTTCGACGGCGAGAACACTGTCGACGGTGCCACGGGCCTGTGCATGGGTGAGGTCTACCGCATCACGTTCGATCCGGCCTCGGCACTCGCGCTGATCAATTCCACGTTCGGCGAAATGGAGCTCAACGGCTCCGCTCGTGTCGATCCGGTGCGCCTGGCCAACAGCCAGTACGGCGGCTATGCGCGTCTGAAGTTGATCGATCCGGAAGCCTGACGTGGGCGGCACTCATGTCAAGGTCTTGGGCATCGAGGACTTCGCTGAAGTCTTCGATGCCTCCGCCGGCGAAAGGGCTGTGCTCGATGCCCTCAGCCATCGTCCTGCATTAGCTGCTGCAGGAGGCCCGTCCAAAACCCCGATCGCCGCGCCTTCTCCGCCTCGGCCTCGGCGAAATCCGATCCGCTGGCTTGTGCGAGCAGCGTGCCGGGCAGGTACTGCGATGACATGGCTTTCCATTCGTCGAACACGTCAGTCAGGTTCGGATGGGATTGCAGTAAAGCGCCGATGAGCATGGTGTCCACGTCCGCCCGGGCATGTACCAGTAGAAGGCCGCGCTGCAGCGTAACGAGCATCTCAAACGCCTTGGCGAGTTTCTCTTCGCCTGGCCCGAACTGAAACTGCTCCATCGCTTCATCTCCCAGTGATTCAGGAACCCATCATGGCACGCAAGGTCACTCCCCCCGCCACCAAGCAAAAGGCCAAGCCGGCACCGGCCGTGGCGCCGCCCGACGACGGCGCCAATGACGCCGCGATCCTGCATCCGGACCTGACGTTCACCCTGGGCGGGCGCGAGCTCACGGTGCGGGAATACAGCTTTGTCGCCGGCCTGCGCGTCCGCGCGAAGGCGAAGTACCTGGTCCAGGACCTTCACCAGCAGATCGTGACCGGCGAAGCGCTCACGGAAGACGTCATCAACGTGCTGGCAGTGCATAGCGACCTCGTGCGCGAGCTCGTGATCGAAGCCACGGTCGGCGCCGACGGAGATTGGTACGACTCGCTGGACGAGCCCACCGGCACGCAGCTGCTGCTCACCTGGTGGAGTGTCTGCGGCCCTTTTTTTATTCGGCAGATCGCCAGCCGGATCGGCCAGGCGATGAAGCTCAAGGAACAGCTCGTTGGGCTGACGTCTTCGATGTCCTCGCGCGCGCCGGCCACGGACCGGCCGACGAGCTAGGGCATCGCTACACGCTCCGCCAGCTGGAACTGCTTTACAACGCGGCGAAGCGCCACGAGGCCCGCCAACAGGCGGACCTCACAGAGGCCACGATGATGGGTTTGGCGGGGTCGCAGTCTGACAAGGGCAACCGGAACACCCGTCAGTTCATCAAGGATCTGCGAAAGGGCTGAGTACGTCTCAGCCGTGGCGCCACCACCGCTGGAACGACGCCAGCACATAGATGGCCAAACCGGCGGCCATCACGTAAAGGCCGGGTTCCAGCAACAGCACAAACGCCACTACTCCCACTAAAAAGACCACGGCGCCCATGATCTTCAGCTGCTTGATGTCCTTACTCGTTTGCTCGATCACGGTGGCAGCAACCGGGCGGCCGCAGTGCGGGCACGCCGGCGCGGCGTCGGATACGTTCTCGCCGCAGTCGCGGCATGCGATCAGTGCCATGTCCAATCTCCCCTCCTGTTGGGCGAAGGAAGTCTAACCCGATGGGAGCCAACGACCGCAACGTCGCCATTGCCCTTCAGATCAAGACCGATCTGAACAAGGCCCGGGCGGATCTCGATGCCCTCGACCAGGCCGTGTCCGATATCGGCGCAACCGCCGAAACGACCGGCACCGCGCTCGATGACCTGGAGCAGGCCGTCGACACCCTCGGCGAGACCGGCCGATCGACCGGTGCTGCCGTCGACGAGCTGGGCCAGGCGGTGGACGATCTCGGTGACACGGGTAGGTCGACGGGCGCTGCCGTCGAGGGCCTTGAGCAGGCCGTCGACGGTTTGGGAGAGACCGGTCGCTCCGCCGGCGCAGGCATCGAGGACGCTGACCAGGCCGTGGATGGGCTGGGTGAGAGCGGGCGCGCGACCAGCGCTGTCGTCGATGGTCTCGACAGCGCGGTCGATGGTCTGGGCACCAGCGGTCGATCGACGGGCGCCGCCGTCGATAACCTTGGCACCCACGTCACTGGGCTGGGCACCAGCGGCCGTGCCACCACCGCTGCCATCCGCGATCAAACGGCGGAGTTGTCGAAGCTCTTGGGTGAAATCGACCCGACCATCGCCGCACTGGAGCGTTTGGACCAGCAGGAAGCACAGCTGCAGAAATACCGCGCAGCCGGCCTCCTGGATGACGAAGGATTTGCTCGGTTCCAGGGCCAGGTTACCCAGAGCCGTGCGGCTCTCGGCAACCTCGGACAGACGGCCGGACAGACGCGCCAAGCGATGCGTCAGTTGCCGATGCAGATCACCGACATCGTCACCGGTCTGGCCACTGGCCAGCCCGTGCTCTCGGTGGCACTGCAACAAGGTGGCCAGTTGCGTGACAGCTTCGGCGGCTTCGGCGGCGTCCTGAAGGGATTTGCCAGCCTGATCAGCCCGACCGTCGTTGGCATCGGTGCGCTGGTCGCCGTCGTCGGCCTGCTCGTCGCCGGCACGGTAGAGGGCTTCGAGGAACAGCAGCGATTCAACAACGCACTCAACGAGACCGGCGGCTATGCGGGGAAGACCGGGGGGCAGCTTTCGCAGCTTGCGGTGACCATTGGTGCGACGACAGGATCGTTCGGTGATTCGGCAACAGCCGTCGCCCTGTTGGCGGAATCGGGTCGTGTGACAGGCGATGCACTCGATACTGCGGCGCGCGGTGCCGTCGCGTTCTCCCAGGTCACGGGCAAGAGCATCGACGATGCCGTGGCCAAGTTCGTCGACCTGTCGAAGAATCCCGTCACGGCGATCAAGGCACTCGACGACCAGTATCACTTCCTGGAAGCCAGCATCTACGCGCAGATCCAGGCGCTCCAGGCCCAAGGTCAGGAGACGCAGGCCGAGGCGCTCGCGCAGCGTACGGTCGCGGATGCATTCGAAGAGCGGCGTGTGCGCGACGTCCAGAACCTCGGTCTGATTCAGACGGCCTGGCGGTCGCTAAAGGCTGAGGTTTCGGGTGTATGGGAAGAGATCAAGCAGGGTGGCGCGCTGATCGCCAGCCTGGGCTCGCAGGTCACCCAGCAGCAGCTGGATAACCTCTATTTCCTGCGCGGGTACTACCAGTCGATCGGCTTCGGCCTGGGCGACAAATACGTCGCCGGCGTCGACCAGCAGATCGCCGCGCTCAAGCAACAGCAGTCGGCGGAAGAGGATGCGGCCAAGGCACAGGCCCAGCACCAGCAGGTTCAGTCCGAAGGCACCGCAGCCCTCGACCGCATCGCGGCGTCGACCAACAAATACGCAAGCGCCGCGGACAACTACAAGAAAGAGCTCGACGACATCAACAAGAACTTCGACGCCGCGATCAAGGCGATGCCGGAGAAGGCCGACGAGCTCAATGCCCAGCGCGGCACGCAGCTACGCGCGGCCGTCAGCAACTACTCCGACAAGCTCCTGCAGCAGTCGAAATCGGGCGAGGCTGCCAAGCGCGCCGCCGAGCGCGAGGCCGAAGCCCAGGCCAAGGCGGCCGCCACCGCAAATGAGGGCCTCCTGCAGTCCTTGTCGCAGATGCAGGGCGAACTCGATCCGACAGCCGCCGCGTGGGTCCGCTACAACGACGCCGTCACGAAGGCGAATGCGCAGGCCGACCAGGCGAAGAAGGCGCCGGGCGCCAACGTCACAGCCATCAATGCCGAGCGCGACGCTGTTGTAGCTCTCGCCGGGACGATCCGCGATGCCGCGATCGACAAGCTGGCCGACAAGGGCCGTCAGGCGTGGGAGACCCTGCGCGAGTCACTGCGCACGCCAACCGAGGTGAAGGTCGAGACGGCGCTGGACCAGATTAAACAGCTCAACGCGTTCTTGGCCAACGGCACGATCAACGCCCAGCAGTACCACGACGCCCTGCAGCGAGTGGGCCAGAACAGCGTCGTGGACGCGCCGAAATACCAGGGCGTGGATGCGGCCGTGGGTGGCGCCGCTGGCGAGCTGGGCAAGAACATCAAGGCGTCTCAGGATCTCGAAACCTGGCACACGCAGCAGCTCGCCGCCAACGAGGCGTTCCGCCAGCAGGACACGGCCAACGAAGAGGTCTACCAGGCACGCAAGGCCGAGATCGCGCAGCAGTATGCAACCCAGACGGCGGCGATCACTCAGGCGCAGCAGGCACTCGCCCTGGGCGCGGCGAGCGAGGGTTTCGCCAATCTCGCAGGCATCGCCAAGTCCGCCTATGGCGAGCAGAGCGCGCAGTACCGTGCGCTTTTCGCCCTGAGCAAGGCCTTTGCGATCGCACAGGCTGCGATCTCGCTGGGCGTCAATGTGGCAAAGGCGAGCGAGACTGGCTTCCCATACAACATCGGCTTCATCGCCGGCGCCATCGCCCAGGGCGTGCAGATCGCCAGCATCATCGCCGGCGCGACGTTCTCCGGTGGGAGCACGGGCGGTAGTTCGGGATCCGGCTCCGGTTCCGGCTCGAGCAGCGCAGGGTTTGCAGAGGGCGGCTATACCGGCTCGGGCGGCAAGTACCAGCCCGCCGGCATCGTGCACGCCGGCGAAGGTGTCCTCAATCAGCAGGAGATTGGCGCCCTTGGCGGACCGGGCGGGTTCTACGCACTGCGTAACGCCATCCGCACCGGCGCCCTGCAGATGCCCGGATACGCCGATGGTGGCCTTGTCAGCCCGATGCGCGACGCACCCCGCCTCGCCAGCCCCGGCACGACTAAGGCACGCCTGCCCGATGGTACGGAGGGCAGCTCTGCTCCCCGGGTGGACAACAACTTCACGTTCCTCACCGCATTCGATCTGAACGACCTGGCGCAGAAGATCCTCAGCGCACCCGCGGCCGAGCAGCTGGTCGTCAACCACGTGGTGGCCAACGGCTCCCAGGTGAAGTCGGGGATCGGCGCCTGATGGTCGGCTTCGTACTCGGCGACGTCGTGCCCTGGACGGTCCCGCCGGATTGGAGCAACCCCGTACGCGAGACGCTCACCTGGCTCACCGATTACATGAGCGCCCGCAACGGCGCCCGTCAGAAGCGGCAGCTGCGTCTCGCCCCGCGTCGATCGTTCCAGTTCCAGGTGCTCGCGATCGACGCAGAGCACCGCCTCATCGACGCGTTGCGCTTCGATCAGGGCGCACGGGTCTGGGCGCTGCCGATCTGGCCGGACGGCCAGTTCCAGGCCAGCGACGTGGCCCCGGGCAGCAACGAGATTGAGTGCGCCACCGCGGGCCGCGACTTTGCCGTCGGCGGCAGCGCGCTGTTGTGGACCGCCATCAATGAGTGGGAGGTCGTCTCGGTGGCCACCGTGGAGGACGGCGGGCTGACGTTGAACACGCCGACGCTCGGGACGTGGGGCGCCGGCTCGCGGCTGTACCCGCTGCGCAACGCACGCGTGCCCGCCTCGATCGCCGCGAACTATCGGACCGATGCCGCCACCTCGATGCAGGTAACCATGCAGGTCGACGAGCCATGCGATTGGACGGGCGTGGCACCGACCGCCGTCTATCGCGGGTTCCCAGTGCTTGAGTTGCGCCATGACGAAACCGAGGATCCCACCACGAAGTTCGATCGCTCCATCCAGCAGGTGGACGGCGACACGGGTGTGATCGCCTATCTGGATCTGCCGAATCGCTCGTTTCGTCAGCAGAGCCACAGCTGGAAGCTCCACGGCCTGGCCGAACATGGCGCCTTCCGCGACCTCGTGTATTGGTTGCGTGGTCGCATGGGCACGCTGTGGGTGCCAAGCTTTGCGGCCGACCTGTTGCTGACCAATGACGCTTCAGCAGCTGACAACGTCATCCACGTGGAGTGGGCCGGCTACACCGTCTTCGGACGGCAGCAGAGCAACCGTCGTGATGTCCGTATCGAGCTGCTAACTGGCACGGTCCTCTATCGCCGTATCACCGCTAGCGCCGAGGCAGGTGCGACGGAGACGCTGACGCTGGACACCGCCCTCGGGGTCGCCTTGCCGCGGCGCCTGGTTCGCGCTATCAGCTTCCTGACCCTCGCCGAGCAGGCCACCGATACCGTCACCATCGATCACATCACCGGCATCGAGGGCGTGGCGACCGCCACCACCAGCTGGGCGGGTATTCGCCATGACGTCTGAAGCGCGCGAAGCCAGCGCCGATCAGGGCCAGCCGATCAAGCTGTTCACGTTCACTCGCGGGACGAAGACGTGGCGCTATACCGATGCCGATCGACTCTTGTTCGTTGGTGGCAACGCTTACGCGCCGGCGCCGATCACGCACACCGCCATCCAGGACGGGGGCGAGCAGAACAAGATCAGCATCACGCTGAAGCTACCGAAGACGTTGCAGGTCGCGAATAACTGGCGCCCGTATCCGCCCTCGGACAACATCGCCATCACGATCATGACCCAGCACTACGGCGAGGACGATTTCCTCGTCGACTGGATCGGCAGGATCATCCAGCCGAAGTTCGACGACACCACGCTCTCGTTGACCAGCGAGCCGACGGCGACGACGGCGAAACGGGGCAACGGCGGCCGCACCTGGCAACGCGATTGCGACCTGATGCTGTATTCGGTGGGACTCGGCCTGTGCAACGTCGATCGCGCCGCTCATGCGGTGCCGGCCGTTCTGACGGTGGCGGGCGGATTGACACTGACGGCCGCAGCTTTCGGGTCGCTGCCTTCCGGGCGTCTGGCTGGTGGCGATATCGAGTGGGTTAGGCCGGACGGCCTCATCGATCACCGAAGCATCGACAGTCACAACGGCGACACCATCGTCGTGGACTACGGCAGCGCCGATTTTGAAGACGGCCTCAACCTGACGGCCTTCCCCGGCTGTGGTCAGACCTGGGACGACTGCGTGTACTACGAGAACAAGGACAATTACGGCGGGGAGCTCGACATCCCGGGCCGCAACTACTTCGACGGCAACCCGATCGGATGAGCATATGTGGGTACTAATCGCCGTCGTCATCGTCTCCCTCATCGTCGCTGTGGCGCTGCAGCCATCGGCGCCCAGGCAGCCGGGCGCGCAGAAGGGCACGGTGCCAGACGTGACGGATGGCAAGCGCGTTCGCCGGGTGTACGGAACGCTGTGGATCGATGATCCGATGCAGCTGGCAATGAAAGAAATGGGCGAAACGCCGATCAAGAAAAAGCCATGAAGATCACTCTCGAACACCTCGCCGGCGTGCGCGGCTTCAGTGTTACGCCGGGCCTGTGCCGCGGTGGCGCCCGGCTGTGGTTCGCCCGTCATCAGCTCGACTGGAACGCGTTCCGGCACGATGGCATCGATGCATCGTTGCTGGAAGCGATCGGCGACCCGTTCGCGATGGCTGTGATCGGTTACGCCAAGGAAATGGAGGCCGAGCGTGGGCGGAGCTAAAAAACAGACAGTCGGCTACTGGTACAACTGGGCCATGCTCTTCGGCTGGTGCAAGGGGCCGATCGACGCGTTCCTGGAGTTTCGTGCGGGTGGCCTGACCGCCTGGACAGGGCGGCTCACTGCGAGCGGCCGGCTCCACATCAACAAGCCGGATCTGTGGGGTGGCGAAGACACCTCAGGCCAGGGCGGCCTCGTCGGGGACCTCGACGTCATGTTCGGCGAGGCGACTCAGGTACCGAATGACTACATGTTGCAGACCTTCGGTGAGCGACAGAGTGCGCGGCGCGGCAAGCTGAGCACGTGCTGGCGAGGGGGGAAGTTCGGCGCCTTTGTCTCCAATCCGAAGGCTGTCAGCGCGAAGGTCGAGCGGATCCTGGCGGATTGGCAGGATGGTGTCGTGTGGTATCCGGAGAAGGCCGTCATCGAGCTCACTGATGGCTCCCCGTTGCCCGCCGATGCGGAGGGTTGGGAATACCAGACGCTCGCCGACGAAGCGGATCCGGGCAACACGAACCTGGTGCCGCCGGCGAGCGGCTGGCAGCCTGGCCAGGCGCCCTTCGCCGGTGGAACGCTTGCTGGCGACGGCAACACCGACTGGCCCATTCACACGGTCTTGTGGGCGCGCCGCACCGTCACGGTACCCAGCGGTGCCACCGGCACACGCCTTCGCGTACAGGCCGAGAACGGATGCGTCGTGTTCATCGACGGGGCGGTCGTCGGTGCGGTGAACCAGCCGAACGCCGACCTACCGAACAACCAGAACAACACGTTCTACTTCGATTTCGTAGGCGGCCGGACGTATCAGGTGAGCGTCAAGGCGTTCGACGAAAAGGTTGCTGGCGGCGGCACTTTCCTATCAGCAGGAATCGTCACGCTGCGCGCGATGAACCCGGCGCACATGATTTACGACAGCATCACCCATGCCGATATGCAGGGCGAGCCGGCCGGAATCATCAACGACGCCAGCTTTCGCGCGACCGCGGACAAGCTGTGGAACGAACAGTTCGGCCTGTGCACCGACTACGACAGCGATTCGGAGACGCCCCAGCAATTCCAGCAACGTCTGTGCAACGTCATCGGCGCGAGCCTGAGCCAGAGCCGGGTCGATGGGCTCTATTACCTCGACCTGATCCGTGGGGACTACGACCTCGACAGCCTGCCGATCATCGGCGAAGACGACGTCATTACCTTCTCGCAGGATCCCAGTGTCATCACCGAGACGGGAAACCGCCTGAGCGTGGAGTGGCTCGATCCGCAGGCAAAGGAAACCCGGACGACGGCGCCTATGTTCGCGATGGGCAACGTGCGAAGCGCAGGCCGGGTCATCCCCGCCGACACCAAGCAGTACCACGAGATCCCGGTCGAGAGCCTGGCGTTGCGCTGCTGCGCACGTGACCTCAAGGCAGTGGCTGTACCGTTCAATCGCCTTACGTTGGGAACGAAGGCCACAATGCGGGGCCTGCGTCCCGGGCAAAACGCGCGGGTGCAGCTGCCCAGCGAGGGCATCGGCGACATGGTCGTCGTGGTCGGCAGCGTGCAGCACGGGACGGCGACGGACGGCCAGATGAAGCTGGTGCTGGCCGAGAACATCTACGGTATGCCCGATACGACGTATATCAGCGGTCAGCCGGGTTCCTGGACGCCGCCGGACAACACGCCACTGCCTTCGCCTTTGCAGCTCGCCATCGAGGCGCCGTATGTGGAGCTGGTGGCCAGCCTTTCTGACGCCGAGCTGGCGGCAGTCACGCCGGACGCTGGGTACCTGCTGACCATCGCCGGCCGTGCCCCTAACGGGCCGAATTACTTGATCGCGAGCGCTGCCGGCGGCGAAGACTACGTGACCTCCGACATCGCGGACTGGTGTCCTACGGCGGAAGTCGTCCCCTTGGCTGGCCCGTTGGACGAAGCCTTCGCCATCAGCGCCGGCGTCGACCTCGACAGGGTGGCGCTGGGATCGTGGGCACAGTGGGATGACGAGATCGTCCGCGTCGACGCGATCGACGTCGGGGCGAACACGCTGACGCTCGGAAGGGGCTGCGCCGACACGACGCCGCGACCGCATGCGGCGGGCTCCCGCGTCTTCTTCGCGGGCGAGTGGGGCGGTACCGACTCGCGCGCCTACGTTGGCGGCGATGCCGTCCGCGCGAAGCTGCTGACGCGTACACGCACGGGCACCCTCGCGCTCGATGACGCGCCTGAGTTGGATGTCGTTATGGCTGACCGTGCGTATCGGCCTTATGCGCCGGGTCGCCTGCAGATCAATGGCCTGGCGTATCCGGCCAGCCTGGTGGGCGAGCTGACAACGACGTGGTCGCACCGCGATCGCATCCTGCAGGCCGATCAGCTGATCGACACGACGGCTGCCGACGTGGGGCCGGAAGCCGGCACGACGTATACCGTCCGCTACTACCAGCCTCCCGGCGCCCTGGTGGCCACCGAGGCCGGTGTCGCCGGGACGAGCGCCGCACCCTACACCTTCCCTGGCGACGGCACCGCGGCGGTTGCCGTCAGCGCCGTGCGCGACGGCATCGAGAGCTGGCAGGCCCTGGCCGCCGTGTTCGCCTACACCGTCAGCCCTTCCGCCCTCCGTATCACCGAGGGCGGGGATATCCGCATCACCGAATCGGGCGATGCCCGTGCCCTGGAAAGCCCATGAGCAATCAGAAACTCAGCGACCTTCGCACTGCCCATCCCGCCGCTCCGCTCGACGGAAGTGAGCTGATTGAGTTCACCCAGGCAGGCCAGAGCGTGGCCGGTGTCGTCGGCGACCTCGTTGGGGCTCCCCTCGGCATCAACAGCCAGTTGGGTACCGCCTACACGCTCGTCCGTGCCGATGCCGGCGCTGATGTGGTGTGCAATAACGCCGCCGCGATCACGCTGACCATCCCAGCCGATGCGGACGTGGCGTTTCCGATCGGCACCGTCGTCCACTACTCGCAGGCCGGCACGGGCGTCGTGACTGCCGTGGGCGCCGCCGGTGTCACGGTGCGGGCCGCCAATGGCGCGTCGACGACGGCTCGCTACGACCAGCGCGACCTGGTAAAGAAGGCCGCCAACGTGTGGTGGGTCCTGTGACAGTGCTGCTGGCCAGGGCGACCGCCCGGCACCGTCTGGCGCCCGTGTACCTCGATAGCCTGGCCACGGCCCCAAGGGCAGTGCTGTCGCTGAAGAAGCTGGTCAGCACGGCGGCCAAGGCGATCCGGGTGCGGCGCCTCAGCGATAACGCCGAGCAGGACATCGGCTTCTCCCGGAATGAGCTCGATGTGGGCGCGCTGCTGGACTTTGTGGGCACGAGCTCTGGCTATGTCACGACGATCTACGATCAGACCGCCAATGCCCAGAACGCTGTGCAGGCGACCGCGGCCAACCAGCCGCGCATCGTCAATGCCGGCGCCTATGACCGGGCCATTGTGTTCGACGGCGCCACGAGCTTCATGAAGATCACCGCCCTGGCCAATGGCACGCCCTACCTGGGCCTGTACGCCCGTGTGAAGCAGTCGAACAGCGCAACCAGCAAGGTGGTCGTCGAGGCCTCGGCGAACTTCAATGCGGCTGCCCAGGCGTTCCTGTTCTTCACCGGGGTGACCTCAGGCACAGCCGTCTGGTCGGCCAACGCCAGCAACGCGGCCGGCCAGCAGCGGGCAAACCAGTACAACCTCTTTGGCGTGGACAAGGTGGCGCTGATCACCAGTCTGTGGAACCGGTCCGTGGTCGGTGCCGGCGAGATCACCATGTTCATGGATGGCCAGGCCCAGCCGGTAAATGCGGCCCCGTCGACGGTAGAGCAGACCGGCAACTTTGCCGCCTTCGATACGTACATTGGCGCCCGGGGTGGCACCAGCCTGTTCGCCGACATGACGCTCGACACGCTGGTCTTCTATGCCGCCGATACGGCATCGCTGCGGCCGTCGATCGAAGCTGTCGTGGGCTTTGGGGACTACACCTGGTCGGGCCGGATGAACGCACCCACCACGATCACGAAGCTGGGCGGGACGTACTTCATGGTGGATTGCTGGCATGCCCGAGTGATGTTCACGGACGACCTGTACAAGCCGGTCGCGACCTGGAAGACGCTCGATAACGCCCTTCGCGGTCCCCACTCGATCGCCACCGATGGGTACCTCTACGTGGTCGAGAACACCGAGGCAGGCGGTATTCGGACCTACAAGTCCGACGGCGCGGGCGGTTTTACAGCGGTCGCCACGATCAACGGCCTCGGCAGCCGAACCCACCGCGTCCACTACGATGCCGCCAGCGCCTCGTTCTACGTGCTCGGTGGCACGTCACAGAACATCTGCCGCTTTACCCGGTCCGGGGACGTCCTGACCCTGCAGAGCAACGTCGCGCTGCCGTTCCTGGGCGGACAGTACAGCCGCGGGTTTCGGATCTACGACGGGAAGATGTACTTCGTGTCGGAGCCTGGGAAGCTCTTCGAAGTGGCCTTCGACGGCGTCAGCACCTACACGCTGCTGAACACGTGGACGCTTCCGGCGGCGTTCTCGTCGCCCAACGACGTGTTCAGGGACAGCGCTGGCCGCTGGTACCTGACCGGGACCAACCAGGCCATGATCCGGTTCGCCTCGCTGGCGGACCTCGCTGCCGGCGTCTACGTGGACATGATGGCCACGTTCAAGCTGGCCGGCACGCCGTACTATCTGGTGGAGTTCGACGGCGCCCTGTGGATCCCCGAGATCATCCAGCGGAACGGTCTGACTCGGGTCGTGGACGACGTCCCCGAGCTCATTCACAACTTCGGCCCTGAGAACGCCAACGATCTGGCCAGGCACACCGCGGCGGTCTGAGGACATTCGTCGCGGCGTGGACTTTCACAGCGCGGCATTTAGTTTCGCCTCACGAAACTCTGGACGTGGCCTTTTATCAAGCCAGTTGGCCGCGATTTATCAAGGCGCGCGTTACCGAGGGCGGCGATTCTCTGGGGAGTTTACGACACTGTGAAGTCGGGGCGCCTCTGGCGCAGGGACCCCGCGTGCTGACAGACTGCGTCCTCATCCACGACGAGATCGTCCATGGAAGCCGCCCAATCGCGGACGCACGCCGTGCGCATCGCCAGCTGTATCGCCGCCGGTCTCGGCCTGTTCCTCATCCTCTACCTCCGTCTGTTGCCCGCGCTGCTGGCCGGGCTGCTGGTGTACGAGGTCGTGGTGTCGACCGCGCCACTCATGGGCCGGCGCCTGTCGGGCGACCGTGCGCGCGTGTTGGCCGTGGCGCTGGTCGGCGTCATCGTCGTCGGGCTGCTCACCCTTCTCGTGCTAGGCGGCATCAGCTTCTTCCGTACCGAAATCGGCAATCCCGAAGACCTCTGGCAGAACCGTCTCATGCCGCTCGTGGAGCGCGCGCGCCAGCAGTTACCCCCCGCCATCGTCGATCGCCTGCCCGAGAGCGTGGATGCCTTGCGCATCACCGCGATGGACTGGGCACGCTCGCATGCGGTAACGCTGCAGCTGGCCGGCAAGGAAGCGGCGCGCGTCGTGGTGCACATCATCATCGGCCTCGTGCTCGGCGCCATCGTGGCGCTCAGCCGCGCACGGCCCACGCACCAGGTCGGCCCCTTCGCCGCGGAACTGAGCCTGCGCAGCGCGCGCCTCGCCGACGCCTTCCACAACATCGTGTTCGCGCAGATCAAGATCTCGCTGTTCAACACGCTTTTCACCGCCATCTACCTGCTCGCGGTGCTGCCCCTGTTCGGCGTGCACCTTCCGCTGACCAAGACGCTCATCGTCATCACCTTCATCGTCGGCCTTTTGCCGGTCATCGGTAACCTTCTGTCGAACACCGCCATCACCATCGTCGGTCTGTCGGTATCGTTGTACGTTGGGCTTGGCGCGCTGGCCTTCCTCATCGTCATCCACAAGTTCGAGTACTTTCTCAACGCGCGGATCGTCGGCGGCCAGATCCGCGCCCGCGCGTGGGAGCTGCTGGTGGCGATGCTCCTGTTCGAGTCGGCCTTCGGACTGCCCGGCGTCGTCGCCGCGCCGATCTTCTACGCCTACCTCAAGGCTGAACTGGAAGCGGAGCGCTTGATCTAGCGTTCATCCGCCGGCTGCTGGAATCGCGCCATCCCAAGGAGTTCCCGAATGGTCGGTACACCGCAGGACACCCGAACCCTCCGCATCGCCACCTATATCCTGGTGGCGGTGGCGCTCTGGGCGATCCTCTGGCTACACCTGATCGCCGCGCTGTTGGCCGGATTGCTGGTGTACGAGGTGGTGGAAAGCCTCACGCCGCTGATCCGGCGCATCGCTCCGGGCGAACGCGCCAGGCCCATCGCCGTGGCGATCGTCACGGTGGTCGTCGTGGGCGTGATCATCCTGATCGTCGCTGCCGCGCTCGCGTTTTACCGGCACGACCTGGGCGATCCACGAGAGCTTTGGGATACGAAGTTGTTGCCTTTGCTGAGCAAGGCGCATGAGCAACTGCCGGCATGGCTCACTACGAACATTCCCGACAGCTTCGTGGATTTTCGCGCGCAGGGGATGACCTGGGTACACGACCACGCCGACGACCTTCGCCTGGTCGGAACCACGGCGGCTCGCGTGTTCGTGCATATCCTGATCGGACTCGTGCTCGGTGCCATCGTGGCGGTGTCGCACGGTGCCGGGGGTCGCGCGACGCGACCGCTGTCGTTCGAACTGTCGACGCGCACGATGCGCCTGGCGCACGCGTTCCACAACATCATCTTCGCGCAGTTGAAGATCTCGGCGATCAATACCGCGCTGGCCGCGTTGTTCCTCCTCGTCGCATTGCCGTCGTTCGGCGTGCATGTGCCGCTGGCGAAGACGCTGGTGATCGTCACCTTCGTCACCGGCCTCCTGCCGGTGGTGGGCAACCTTGTGTCGAACGTGCTTATCACCATCGCCGGGCTATCGGTGTCGCTTTGGGTGGGCGTCGCGGCGCTCGGCTTCCTGATCGTTGTGCATAAACTGGAGTACTTCCTCAATGCGCGCATCGTCGGCGGGCAGATCCGTGCGCGCACGTGGGAGTTGCTGGTGGCGATGCTGGTATTGGAGGCAGCGTTCGGTTTGCCGGGGTTGGTGGCGGCGCCGATCTACTACGCGTACCTGAAGAGCGAACTGGAAGCGGAGCAGCTCATCTAGGTTTTCCTGGTCGAATCCGGGAACCAGGCCGTGTCGTGTTCCTGCGTTGATGTAAGGCGCAGCGAACGTGTAGGAGCGCGCCATGCGCGCGCCAAGTTTTGAGGCCGTGACCTGGAGCTGGCGCCCCAGCGTCAGGACTGTGGCGACGAGCGGTCGCGCGCAAGGCGCGCTCCTACATATGCAAGGAGCAACCGACGGTACCCCAAGGGCATGAATGATCCGGCGTCAGGCGTTGCCCGCCAGCATGGCGCGGATGCGCGCCATGTGGGTCTCCGCGGTTTCCTTTTTCACTTCCGCGTCCGCATCGGGGTCCTTGCCGTCCCAGTGCAGGTCGTCCTGCGGCAACTCCTCCAGGAAACGGCTGGGGTCGTTGCTCAGTATCTCGCCGTACTTGCGCGACTTCGCCGCGAACGACAGGGTCAGCGATTCCTTCGCCCGCGTGATACCCACGTACATCAGGCGGCGCTCTTCGTCGAGGCGGCCTTCGTCGATGGCGCCCTCGTGCGGCAGCGTGCCGTCTTCGCAGCCCACGATGAAGACGAAGCGAAACTCCAGTCCTTTTGCCGAATGCAGCGTCATCATGCGCAGCGCGTTGCCCGGGTCGTCGCGGTCGGCATGGCTGAGCAGGGCCAGCTGGGCCGCGATGTCGCCGGTGCGGCCGCCATCCTTGCCCATGGCACGGAACCAGTCGATCAGTTCGCGCAGGTTGCCGAGGCGCCGTTCGCGCAACACTTCGTCGGGGGTGGATGCAGCGATATGCGCGCCGTAGCCGGATTTCTCGATCACCGAGTTCACCAGGTCCGCGGCGCTTTCGTGCACGGCGTGGCTGCGAAGCTCATCCATGAGCCGTGCGAAGCCGGCCAGGGCGGAAGCCGGTCGCGCCGATATGGTCTTCAAGGCAGCGTCGCTACGCGCAGCGTCCAGCAGCGACGCGTTGCGCGTCTGCGCGATCTGGCCCAGCTTCTCCAGCGTGGTGGCGCCGATCTCGCGCTTGGGCACGTTCACCACGCGCAGGAAGGCGGCGTCGTCGGTGGGGTTCGTGAGCAGGCGCAGGTAGCAGAGGATGTCCTTGACTTCCGCGCGGTCGAGGAACGACAGCGCGCCGCTCAGGTGATAGGGCACGCGCGCCACGCGCAGCGCCTTTTCGAGCGCGCGAGCCTGGAAATTACCGCGATAGAGGATGCAGAAGTCGTCCCAGCGAACGCCCTTGTCCTTGTACTTCTCATGCAGGTTGCCGGCGATGGCGGCGATGCGTTCCGCCTCGTGATCGCTGTCCTTGCACTCGAGCACGCGGATAGGCGGGCCCTCGAGATGATCGCTCCAGAGCTTTTTCTCGTGGACGTGAGGGTTGTTGGCGATGAGCTGGTTGGCCGCGCGCAGGATGCGCTTGGCGCAGCGGTAGTTCTGCTCGAGCTTGATGACGCGCAGCTGCGGAAAGTCGAGTCCGAGCTGGTCGATATTCTCGGGGTTTGCACCGCGCCAGGCATAGATGCTCTGGTCGTCGTCGCCGACGCAGGTGAAGCGTGCCTTCGGCCCCGCGATCGCCTTCAGCAGGCGGTACTGGGCGTCGTTGGTGTCCTGGTATTCGTCCACCAGCAGGTAACGCAGGCGCTCCTGCCAGATGGCCCGTGCGTGGTCGTCGGTTTCCAGGATGCGCAGCGGCAGGCGGATCAGGTCGTCGAAATCGACGGCGTTGAACGCGGCCAGGCGCTGCTGGTAGAGATCGTAGATCGTCGCGGCTTCGATCTCGCGCGGGCTGCGCGCCGCGGCCATCGCTTCCTCCGGTGTCATCCCCGCGTTCTTGGCGCGCCCGACAAGGTTGCGGATACCCAGGATGACTTCGGGCTTCACGCCTTTGGGCGAGAGCTCCTTCATCATGTTGGCGCTGTCTTCGGCGTCGAGCACGGAAAAGCCGCGCCGCAGGCGCGCGCGATCGTGCTCGATCTGCAGGAATTTCAGGCCCAGCGCATGGAAGGTGCAGACGGTGAGTGCTTTCGCGGCATCGTCGGAGATCAGCCGGCCCACGCGCTCGCGCATCTCCTTCGCCGCCTTGTTGGTGAAGGTGATGGCCGCGATCTTCTCGGCGGCGAGATGCCGGCGGGAGATCAGGTGCGAGATCTTCTCGGTGATGACGCGGGTCTTGCCGGAGCCGGCACCGGCCAGCACCAGCAAGGGGCCGTCGCAGTGTTCGACGGCCTCGTGTTGTTGGGGATTAAGCATGGGAACGACCGGGACGGGCCAGGCCCCGGATGGTAGCAGGTGCGGGCACGGGGCCGAACCGGTCGGCCCCCCTGTGCGTGACGCTCGGAGCCGCACCACGGTTTTCGTTACCATACGGGTCCACGATCCAACGAGCCCGGCATGTGGCCAAGCTGTACTTCTATTACTCGGCAATGAACGCCGGCAAGACCACGACGTTGCTGCAGAGCGCGCACAACTATCACGAGCGCGGGATGCGTACGCTGATCCTCACTCCTGCCCTGGACGACCGCTATGGGGAAGGCGTGGTGGCGTCCCGGATCGGCCTGCAGGCCCGCGCGATGCGCTTCGCGGGGGAAGAGGACATCTTCGCTGTGGTCGAGCGGGACATCAAAATGCGCGGTCCGCTGCATTGCGTGCTGGTGGACGAGGCCCAGTTCCTGGCCAAGGCCCAGGTCTGGCAGCTTTCCGACGTGGTCGACCAGCTGGGTATCCCCGTGCTCGCCTATGGCCTGCGTACCGACTTCCGCGGCGAGCTTTTCGAGGGCAGCAAGTACCTCCTGGCCTGGGCGGACAACCTCGACGAGATCAAGACGATCTGCCACTCGGGGAAGAAGGCAACCATGGTCGTGCGCGTGGACGAGCATGGCCGCGCCGTGACCCGGGGCCCCCAGGTTGAGATCGGCGGGAACGACCGCTATGTCTCGGTGAGCCGTGCCGAGTTCAAGAGCATCACCGGCGGCGACGGCCGTATCGAGTTGCAGCAATCCGTGCTGCCGCTCGGCGAGAGCGATACCGACGAAGGAACCTCCCCGTGACCGAGACGACGCCCACCCCCGCCGAATGGCCGCGCCCCTACTGGAAGCCCAGTGACGAGCAGGGCGTGCTGCTGTTCTTCGTGTTCGGCGCCTTCCCTGAAGACCTCGCCATTCCCGCCGCCCGCTATGGTAGTCCGGGTCTTCCTGAAGGCGTGGAACTGCAGCGTTTCCAGAATACGGTCCTGTCACGCTGGGAGGGGTATCCCCTGGCCGGCGCACTGGGCGGACTATTGCAAGAGGACAACCCTGCGACGTATGCCGAAGCCAAGGCCGCGCCGCACGTCGTCGTCATCCGCGGCCGTTTCCCGGATCGCGAAAGCCTCGATTACCTGCGCGATACGCTCGGCGTCGTGGCCGCGCTCACCGATGTCGGCGGCAAGGCCGTCATCGACCCGCAGATCCTGACCCTGTTCGATGCCGCCTCATGGCGCGAGCATTACGTGGTGTCGGGTGGCGCGCCTCCGCGCCATCATGTGCTGATCCTGTGCAGCCCTGAGGAAACCAAGGGTCGCTCGTGGATTCGCACGCGTGGCATGCGCAAGTTCGGCCGCCCCGACATCAGCCTGACCAACGTCCCCGATAACGAGATCGATCGCGCCGGCGCACTGTCCGAACGCTTCGTCGAGCTGGGTGCTCTCGGTGCCCACTTCGATCCGGAACAGGCGATCGAAGTGGACGGCGTGGCTGGCGGCCTGACCGTCACGCTGTCGGGCGACGAGGAAGACCCGCAATTCAACAACAGCCACGCGGCGATGCGCTGGCCTGACTGACGCTAACGGGTTTCTATGGTGCTTCGGCCGCGTTGAACTCGTCCGGTTGCACATCGAGCCATTCGACGAATCGATCCACATCGCCGTTTTCGTGGAAATCCACCGCGACGTAATTTGGTTTTCGCTTCGCGGCAGGCCTGCACCAGGCGTGATAGCGATCCTGGAGTGTCTCGAACGCGTTGTCTGTCGATGCATGCGTGGATAGCGGCACGCCGTGGAACTGGTTCATGGTGAACAAGGGACGCCAGCCGGGCATGCCATCGATTTCTGCTCGCGATAGCTCCTGGTTTTCCCAGCGGCTGTAACAGCGGTTGTCGTGCCGGAAGATCGTGGCGCCGAGGCTCCAGTAATTCTCCACGGTGAACTCCTCGCTCGGCATCACGTGGATTGCTCCGGAGCGTGACAGCAGTGTTCCGCTGTTGTCCGTCGTAAGGCTGAAGATCAGGATGCGCTGTCCGCTCCGGACGATGGCTTCATAGGTAGGCCAACCGGATGACGTCCAGGAATACGGGTCGAACGTCTTGCCCACCAGTCCGGGTGCCTTTTCCAGTTCAGCCATCAGCTGGGTGCGGCTGGTGAAGTCCTCCAGGTGAAGGGTGACGATCGCATCCGGCTCCTTTTCGAGGAAAGGCAGCAAGGTGGTGTTGGCAAAATCGGCAAAGGTCCGTGACTGCCCCCGGCACGTCTTGTGGCAAAGCCGCACCCGTCCCTGGTCGTAGTGCAGATCCAGCATCAGGCCGCGCACGCCCCCGGCGAGTTGCTCGTCGATGGTCTGGCTCTGGTTGGGAATGAGGCCATTGCTGGTGAAGGCGTTGTGCGTGGTGACCCAGCTATAACGATCGAAGGGAAGACCGGTGTCCTCGGGCGTTCCGGCCAGGGCCGTGCCCGAGCATAGGGCCAGGGCGGCTATGTATCGGCGATTCATGGGGATGGGCTATCGCGTGGGTAGGGAGGACCGAGTCTAGAAGTCCGCGCCCTGGCGCTGCTGTAGGGGCATTCGCTTACTGCCGTAGTCCATGGCTCAGGGAGCGGACGACTGCCCCGATGAAGCGAACCTTCGCGCTGCGAATCAGCGCTGGCAGCAAGGGCAGTAGAACGACGCGCGCTGGCCGAGAGTCACGACGCGAATCGGTTCGCCACAGACCTTGCACGCCTCGCCGGCCCGTCCATAGGCGAAGAGTTCCTGGTAGAAGTAACCCGGCGTCCCGTCGGGGGTGAGGAAGTCGCGCAAAGTCGTGCCGCCCCGCGTGATCGCATGGGCGAGGATGCGTTTCACCTCCTGGGCGAGTTTTGCATAACGCCCGCGCGATACCTTGCCCGCGGCGCGGCGCGGATCGATGCCCGCGGCGAACAGCGCTTCGCTCGCATAGATATTGCCCACGCCGACGACGACCGCGTTATCCATCAGGAAGGTTTTCACGGCGGCGGAGCGTCCGCGAGACAGCCGCCAGAGCCGGTCGCCGTCGAACGCGTCGGTAAGCGGCTCCGGGCCGATGCCCTCGAGCAGTTTGTGGGTTTCCCCCGGCATCTGCCAGAGCAACGCGCCAAAGCGACGTGGATCGGTGAAGCGCAGCACCTGGCCTGAGTCCAGCACGATGTCCACATGGTCGTGCTTGCCGATGGGCGTGTTCGCTGGCAACACGCGAAGTACGCCGGACATGCCCAGGTGCAGCAGCGCGGTGCCCGCTCCCGTACGCAGCAGCAGGTATTTCGCCCGCCGTTCCACGGAGTCGATCACTTGCCCGGGAAAGAGCGTCGAGATCTCCGGGGGAATCGGCCAGCGCAGGTCCGGCCGGCGGAGCACCACGCCCGTGACGCGGCGTCCCTCGATATGTGGCGCGATGCCGCGGCGGGTGGTTTCGACTTCGGGCAGTTCGGGCATGACGGGAAGATGGGGTGTTCCCGCGCGCCTGGCAAGCGTCAGGGCGCGCTGGCCGTCGTCGGCAGCGAAGCCATGCGCGGCGGCCTGGGCAGCGCCTGTGCCGGCACGATGGCGATGCGGTCACCCACCCGGGCATAGCGCTGCTTGCCCAGCGCGGTCATTTCCCCGAATTCCACGCGCGTGCCATCGAGCAGCAACACGGCCAGCGGTGGGGCGAGGCCAATCTTCGCGGGATCGAATTCGACGGCGGGGCGCCAGTCCGCGACGGGCGTGGCGGCGAGGGCGGCGAGGTCATCGGCGCGGCCCTCGTCGACGTGTGCGGCGCCGCTTGTCCAATGGCCGTCGCGGCGCTCGAAGCGCTGTCCAGGCAGGCCTCGCAGGGTCACTTCGATGTCCCGCACGGCATCCGGGTCAAGCGTGGTAAGCGTGTGTACGCGCGCCTGAGCCTCGTCCGCATGCCACTGCCAGACGACTGCGGCGATGAGGATCGCCAGCAGCAGTGCCCCGATAAACCGGCCCTTCATGTCAGCGCCGCCTCCGTCGCCACGCGATGCCGATGCCCAGGGCGAGCAATAGCAGCGGCAGGAAGACGAGGAAAACGAACGTGACGGCGTTGAGGCCATCCTGCGAGATCGATATCACGCGATCCGGCGCGCCGCGCGCCGGAAGATCCACGAGTACGTCGTCACCGAGCAGCCAGTCGAGGATGCGCTCGCCGAGTGCGCGGTTGCCGCCATTGCCGACATAGGTGTTGGAGAGGAAATCGCCGTCGCCGATGACGATGGCGCGCTGTTCGCTCTTCGCGGGACTTGGCGACAGGCGGTTAAGCGCGAAGCCGAAATCGAGCGGTCCCTTCAGTTCGCCCGCTTCCGGATGGAACGCGACGGTGGACGGGTTGTCGTTGTCGATGCCGCCGAACGCCGTCCAGCTTCGCTCGCCTGATCGCAGGAAGGGCACGACGGCCCACTCGTGGTCGGAGACCTGGGCCAGCGCCGACACCTGCGGGAAGAGCGTCGTGTCGCGGAAGGCGCGCGTGATCGCATGGAACGGGTAGTCGCCGAGCACCACGATGCGCGGGTCCTTCACGTTGAGCGTGCTGCCCTGGCCGTCGACGAGTACACCGGGCAGGACGCGGATGCCGAGCACATCGGCGAGCGCGCCGGTGCCGAGATCCTCGTTGTCCGGCTCGGTCAGCCAGAGCAGGTTGCCGCCACCGCGCACGTAATCGACCAGCGCCGCCACGCTCGCTGCCGGGAGGTGCGCCGCGGGGCTGGCCAGCACGACGAGATCGGTGTGCTCGGGCACGCCTTGCGTCTGGCTGAAGTTGAGCGGCACGGCGCGGATGCCGCGGCGCTCCACCTGGCTCATGAACGTACCGAGGTCGGCGTTGGCGTGGCCGTCTCCCTGTCGTTCGCCGTCGCCGGTAACGAAGGCGACGATGCGTTGGCCGCCGCGGGCGAGACGCTCGAGCGCGTTGGAGAGGTTGCGCTCGTTGATCGGGCTTTCCACGCGCTCCTCGCGCCCCTGGTAGCGCACGATCAATGCGCCCTCACCGGAAATGCCGAGCTGGCGCGAGGCGGCGGGATCGAGGTCCGGGTCAACGAAGGAAAGGCGGAGATCCTTCTTCTCCCGGACGTAGCGTTCCATCACCGCGACGATCTGCTCGCGCAGCGGTCCGGTGGGGGAGATGTAACCGACCACGTCGACCGCTCCGTGAAGCTTGTCGAGCACGGCGACGCTTTCGGGCGCCAGGCTGGCACGCGCGCCGCGCGTCCAGTCGAATGTCCACGCATGCCGCGAGCTCAGGAAGCCGATGCAGCCAGTGGCGAGGATGAGGCCAAGGAGTACGAACCAGCGATCGAGGCGCCGCATCACTGGCGCTCCCTGTCGGTGCCGAGGCGGCGGATGGCGAGGCCGAGCGACAGCGTGATGGCCAGCGCGAACCATATGACGTCGCTCGTGACGACGAGCCCGCGCAGCAGGTTCTGCAGGTGGGTAGCCATGCTGAGCCATTCGAGGAAGCCGCCGCTCACGCCGGCGGCCTGCGCGCCTCGATCGATGGTCCAGAGAACGAGCGTCACGATCAGCGCCATCGCCGCGGCGATCGCGGGGAAAGACGTGGCGGCGGAGCAGGCGATGCCGATGGCCGCCAGTGTGGCGAGCAGCAGCGCGGTGCCCCATGTGGCGGCTGCGAGCTTGCCCCAGTCGGCGGTGGATTCGGCACCGACAGCGAGCGGCATCGCGAGCGTCGCCAGCAGCCAAAGGCCGAGCCAGACGAGCACGGCGAGGTACTTGCCGGTCACGATCCGCCACGGCGACAGCCCGGTGGAGGCGAGGAGTGCGAGCGTTCCGGCGCGGCGTTCGCCGGCCAGTTGGGTCATCGTCATCAGCGGCACGACGAGGAACGCCAGCCTGGCGAGTTCCGCGAGCAGCGGAATGGCCACGAGGTCGGTGAAACCGGGCGCATCCGCCACGGCGGCAAGTTTCACCTGCGCGCCGAGGAACTGGCCCAACCCCAGCACGAAGGTCCAGGCCAGCCAGGCCAGGGTGAGCGCTGCCAGCGCCCACGCCAGCGGGCGCACGGCCAGACGGCGGAGTTCGAGTTGCGCGACGGCGGCGACACTCATGCGGCGGCCCCCGTGGCGATGGCGAAAAAGGTGGCTTCGAGGGCCGTGCCGGCTCCGTCGCCGCTTAGCGGTGCATCGTGGCGCAGCCGTCCTTCGTGGAGGATGGCGACGCGGTCGCACACGGCCACCACTTCCGCCAGCACATGGGTCGAAAGGATCACCGCGGCGCCCGCGTGCGCGCGCTCGCGGATGAGCTTGCGCAGTTCGCCGACCTGGATCGGATCCAGCGCGTTGGCCGGTTCGTCCAGGATGACGAGGGCGGGTTCGTGGACGAGCGCGCAGGCAAGCCCCAGGCGCTGGCGTTGGCCCTGCGAAAGCACCCCTGCCATACGGCGGCGCAATTCGCCCAGTTGCAGCCGGCCGATGATGGCGTCTGCTGCGCGCCGGGCGGCTGGGCGGTTCGCGCCGCGCAGACGCGAAAACGCCATGAGGTGTTCCTCGACCGAAAGCTCTGGCCACAGCGGCGCATTCTCCGGCAGCCAGCCGATCAGCCGGCGGGCCACCCCGGGACTTGCCACGAAGTCGTTTCCGCGCAGGTGGATACGGCCCACATCGGGCCGGAGGGCGCCGGAAAGCATGGAAAGGGTGGTGGATTTACCGGCGCCATTGACGCCCAGGAGGCCGAGGACTTCACCGCCGTTCAGGGTGAAGGACACGTCGGTCACGGCGGCGCGGCCTGCCCGGCGGCGAGAAACGTCTTCGACGTTCAGCAAAATGGTGCCGTTCATGCTGCTACGTCGGCGATCGACGGGCTACGCCGGGGATTCGGTTCCCATCGTGCGAAACGGCGGGGATCTGACTGAACGGGGCAGGTCGATGTCATCCTGCGATTGTGCGGAATGGGCTTGCGATCCCACAACAACCCTCTTCACAATTTGCCGATATCC
Organism: Pinirhizobacter sp.; assembly: GCF_036499745.1. Classification (NCBI taxonomy): domain Bacteria; kingdom Pseudomonadati; phylum Pseudomonadota; class Gammaproteobacteria; order Lysobacterales; family Rhodanobacteraceae; genus Pinirhizobacter; species Pinirhizobacter sp. The sequence goes on along the minus strand of NZ_DASYDG010000026.1, from coordinate 11,228 downwards.
ATGCTGGTGGGTATGGCGGAGCCTCGCTAGACTGCGCAGGTAACCTTCCCTAACTACCCGTGCGGTAACGACTCGATGCTCGACACCTTGCTCGATTTCCTGTCCAACGGACTCACCCGCGCAAGCTGGGGTGAGATGCTGGTTTATGTGCTGGTGGTCACCCAGCTCACCATTTTCACGGTGACGCTCTACTACCATCGCAGCGCCACGCACCGCGGCGTGGATTTCCACTGGACGCTCAACGGCTTCTTCCGCTTCTGGGGCTGGCTGACCACCGGCATGGTGGTGAAGGAGTGGGTGGCCATCCACCGCAAGCACCACGCGAAGGTGGAAACCGAGGAAGACCCGCATAGCCCGCAGATCTTCGGCATCAAGAAGGTCTTCCTCGACGGCGTGTCGCTCTATCGCGATGCCAGCGAGAACAAGGAAGACATGGAGAAGTATGGCCGCGGCACGCCGGACGACTGGTTCGAGCGCACGCTGTTCGGACGCCACCCGTATTGGGGTCCGACCCTGATGGCGGTGATCAATATTGCGTTGTTCGGCGTGATCGGCCTGGCAGTCTGGGCTATCCAGATGGTGTGGATCCCGTTCTGGGCCGCCGGCTTCGTCAACGGCATCGGTCACTGGTGGGGCTATCGCAATTTCGAGAGCTCGGACACCGCGACGAACATCTCGCCATGGGGTTTCTGGATCGGCGGCGAAGAACTGCACAACAACCACCATGCATTCCCGAGCTCGGCGAAGTTCGCCCTGCGCAAGTGGGAATTCGACATCGGCTGGGCGACGATCTGCGGCCTTCGCTTCCTGCGCCTCGCCAAGGTGCTGCGCGTGGCGCCCACGCTCAACATCCGTCCGAACGTGCATCTGCCGGATGCGGAAACGCTGAAGGGCGTGCTGACCCTGCGCTTCCAGGCCACCACGGATTACTACCGCAACGTGATCCTGCCGACGATGCGCGAGGAAATGGGCCAGGCCGGCGAGAACATCAAGGCCGTACCGCGCCGCCTGCGTCGCGCCCTGGCCGACGGTGGCCGTTGGCTCGACAACGATGCCCGCGAGCGCCTGCAGGCCGCCCTGGCCAATCGCCCGGCACTGAACACGGTGTGCGATTTCCGGGCCCGCCTTGTCGCCCTGATGGAAGAGCGCGGCGCCGAGAAGTCGCTGAAGGCCCTGCAGCAGTGGATCGTCGAAGCGGAACAGAGCGGCATCCGCTCGCTCCAGCAGTTCGCCCAGCGCCTGAAGGGCTACTCGGCGGTCGGCGCGTAAGCAGTCTTCTCTCGGTCGACACAAAAAACCCCGCCGGGAGACCGGCGGGGTTTTTTTTGTGGGGCCTTTCTTATGCGGACCCTTTCTGTAGGAGCGCGCCCTGCGCGCGACATCTTTTCGCCAAGAGCATCAGGCCCTGCTGCTCAAGGCCCCAAAAGATGTCGCGCGCAAGGCGCGCTCCTACGCGCGGCTTTCGCCGCGCAAATAAAAAAGAAGCCGCCTTTCGGCGGCTTCTTCAAGATCACTTGATCTTGCCTTCCTTGTATTCCACGTGCTTCCGGACGACGGGGTCATACTTCATGAAGACCATCTTTTCCGGGGTGTTCTTCTTGTTCTTCGTGGTCGTATAGAAGTGACCGGTGCCCGCGGTGGAAATCAGGCGGTGCTTATCGCGCTTGCTTGCCATGGTTCGATCTCCTTAGATCTTTTCGCCGCGGGACCGGAGGTCGGCCAGCACAGCCTCGATGCCGTTCTTGTCGATGGTGCGCAGCGCGTGGTTGGAAACGCGGAGCTTCACCCAGCGATTCTCGCTGGCGACCCAGAAGCGGCGCTCGTGCAGGTTCGGCAGCCAGCGGCGGCGGGTCTTGTTGTTCGCGTGCGAGACATTGTTGCCGCTCTGCACGCCCTTGTTGGTGACTTGGCATCTACGGGCCATGTGGCCTCCTTTAGATTCGTTGGACCGCCCTTTGGCCAGGACGGCGACGGCCCAGCGGCGCACCGTTCGATCGGCCGCCACGCGATGGCTGGAGGGTGGAGCGCTTCCACCAGTGAAAGCCCGCATCGCGTAACGGACTTTCCCGACGAGTCGGGCTGGCGCAGGGAAGCCGGGCATTCTCTCAGAATCCCGGCCCCGCACGCAAGCCGGGGCTGTGCGGCGCGCGGGGTTGTGTGAAACAATCCCCGCTTTCGTGCCATTGGCACGCATTCAGCTCACACGAAGCCTTTTCGAGGACCACGCAATGGCAGAAATCACCGCCAACGGCCAGGCCGGCCAGCCGCAGCTCGTGCTGCAGAAGATCTACGTGAAGGATGCGTCCTTCGAAGCACCGAACGCCCCGCAGGTGTTCCAGGAAATGGGTGAGACCGAAGCCCAGCCGCAGGTCCAGCTCAACCTCGGCCACAAGGCCGTCGACCTCGGCAACGACCTCTTCGAGGTGGTGCTGAGCCTGACCCTCACCTGCAATCTGGGTGAGCGCACCGCCTACCTCGCCGAAGTCCACCAGGCCGGCATCTTCGGCATCGCCGGCTTCTCGGGCGACGACCGCGACGGCATCCTGGGCTCCTACTGCCCGAACCTGCTGTTCCCGTACGCGCGCCAGATGGTGTCGGCGATGATCCAGGAAGGCGGCTTCCCGCCGTTCCTTCTCCAGCCGATCAACTTCGACGCCCTTTACGCCGAACAGCAGCGCCAGCAGGTCGAGGGCGCAGGTGCCCATTCGCTCAACAGCTGAGCGATGAGCGCCACCTCCCGACCCACCGTCGCCGTCCTCGGCGCCGGATCATGGGGCACTGCGCTGGCAGCCCTGCTGGCGCGCAACGACGTCCCCACGCGCCTGTGGGGGCGCGATGCCGACGCGCTCGCGGCCATGGCCGCCGCGCGACGCAACCTGCGCTACCTGCCCGATCTGGACCTCCCGCCGGAACTCACGTACGAAGCCGACCTCGCCACCGTCCTGCGCGGCGCCGGCATCGTCCTGCTCGTGGTGCCGAGCCACGCCTTCGCGGCGTTGCTGGACCAGATCGTGCCGCTGCTCGATGCCGGGGCCAGGATCTCCTGGGCCACCAAGGGTTTCGAGACCGGCACGGGACGGTTCCTGCACGAACTGGTCGATGAAAAGCTTCCTGGCCGCCCAGCGGCCGTCGTCACCGGTCCATCGTTCGCCCGTGAGGTAACGGCCGGGCTGCCCAGCGCGGTTACCGTGCACGCCACGGACGAAGCGTTCGGCAAGGAACTGGCGGTATTGCTGCACGCGCCCAACTTCCGCGCCTACACGGGCAACGACATCCTGGGCGCGGAACTCGGTGGCGCGATGAAGAACGTGCTGGCCGTGGCCACCGGCGTGGCCGATGGGATGGCGCTGGGCCTGAACGCACGAGCCGGCCTCATCACCCGCGGCATGAACGAGATGCTGCGCCTTGGCGTGGCGCTGGGAGCGCGTGCGGAAACCCTCATGGGCCTCGCCGGACTGGGCGATCTCGTGCTCACCTGCACGGGTGATCTTTCGCGTAACCGCCGGTTGGGTCTCGCCCTCGGCCGGGGCATTCCGCTGACCGAAGCGGTCCGCCAGATCGGGCAGGTGGTCGAAAGCGTCGTCACCGCCGACGAGGTGGCTCGCCTGGCCGGCTTCCACGGCCTCGACCTGCCGATCTCGGCCGCCGTGCGCGCCGTACTCCACGGCGAAGTCACGCCAGAGGAGGGCCTGCGTACCCTCATGGGCCGCGAGCAGAAGGCCGAATACCCTGTCGACCTGTTTCCCGGCCGCGGCTGACAAAGCCTGGCGGGGTCCGCGCGGCTGGCTGAACCGGGCCGGTCCCTGGGTAAAAAATCCTACGGGGAACGCATCCGGGCTTTGCTAAGCTTCCTGTTTTGGTCGCGCGGGCAGGATCGCTACGGATGCATCAACCGGACGACAAGGGCAGACGGGAGGCTCCCGTGGGCACGCTGCCACAGGCGTGGCAGCGTGCGCTCGGCACATCGGTGCGCCCGGTAGCGTCCGAGCGCGCCGTGCTCGGCTTCTTCCTCGAGGGTGTCAACGACGACCACGAGCCGGCCGCCCGCCTCGACGTTGCCCCTGTCCTGCTGACGGTGGGACCCGACGGTCGCTATTCGCGCCCCCTCCCCCTGGATAGCCGCCACCTGCCGGATACCGCGCTCACGGTCCTGGAAAAGCGCCTGGCTTCCACCGTGCTTGGCCTGCCCCAGACACTCCGCAAGAGCCGCAGTTACGCCCGCTTCACCGGCGAACTCGGCGACCAGCTGCTGGCCGAGGTCCTCGATGGTGCGCCTTGTTTCTTCGGCGGCGTGGCGGGCCTGAAACTGTCGCGCGGCAAACCGCAATCCCTGCGCTGGCGCTGGAACCTCGAGAAGGACGGAAGCCAGAAGCTGCTGCCCGACGTCCCCGCCAGCCAGCGCTTGTTCCGCGTGGGTTCGCTGTGGTTCCTCGACGCGGAACACGCCGAAGTCGGTCCGCTCGAAGGCGACCAGGAAGAGAGCAGCTGGCTCGACCTTCCTCCGCTGCCGCCCGAAAACACGGCCGCGTTTCGCCTGGGGCTGGACGCTACACGCATGGGGCCGCGCGTGCCGGTACCGCAGGTCTTCGGCGAGGTGCGCCGTGCCGAAGTGTCGCCGCGCCCGGTGCTGGTCCTGCATGCGTTGACGCGCCACGCGCGGCTCGCCGCAGGCACGCCGCCACTCGCCTATGGGCGGCTCACCTTCGACTACGCCGGCGAGCGGCTGCCCGGCCGTGGCGGCGAGCCCCTCGTCCGCCGCGTGCGCAACGGCGCGCTGCTCGAGATAGCCCGGCGCCGAGCCGAAGAACTGGCGACGATGGAAACCCTGGAAACCGCCGGGCTCAACCCCGCGGTGGATACCGAGGGGCTGCCCTGGGACATGGCCGATACGCTTCCGGACGACGCGTGGCTGTTTCCCGGCAAGGGCTACGCGGGTGCGCTCGAGGTGAATACCCCCGCACGCTGGCTTGCCCTGCGGCCCAAACTGGAGGCCGACGGCTTTCTGCTCGAGTACGCGCCGAGCTTCCCGTTCGAGGTGCTGGAAGGCCCCGTGCGCTGGTACGGCCAGGCCCACGAGGACGATGCCGATCGCGCCTTCGACCTGGAAATCGGCATCGAGGTCGAAGGCAAGCGCGTGAACCTTCTTCCCGCGGTCGCGCAGGCCCTGGCCGAGCATCAGCTGAGTCTCAGCCCCATGCCGGGGGAAGCCGAGGATTCCGTCTGGTACGCGCCGGTCGACGAGCGCCGCCGCGTGCCGGTTCGCCTGAAGGAACTGCGCGGCCTGCTCGCGCCCCTCGCGGAATACCTGGAGAAGCCCCGCCAGCAGTTGCATTTGCCGCGCGTCCAGGCCGGCCGTCTCGAGGAACTTGTGCAGGCGTTGCCAACCGGTGGCTCGTTCGAGGCGCCCGAGCGTCTTCGCGGATTCACACGCCGGCTGCGTGAGGCCGCCGAGCGCGCGAGCGACGCGGTGCCTGAAAGCCTGCGCGCCGAACTGCGCGGGTACCAGCGCGACGGCCTGCGTTGGATGAACGCGCTAGCCGAAGCCGGCACCGGCGGTGTACTCGCCGACGACATGGGGCTCGGCAAGACGCTGCAGTTGATCACCCACCTGCTCGCGCTAAAAAACGCCGGCAACCTCACGGCGCCCGCGCTGGTGGTCGTGCCGACCAGCCTCGTACCGAACTGGATTTCCGAAGTCGCGCGTTTCGCACCCGACCTGACGCTGCTCGCCTTGCACGGCCCGCAGCGTGCGGAAACCTTCGCGCGCATCCCCGAGCACGATGTCATTCTTACCACTTACGCACTGCTGCCGCGCGATGTCGACACGCTCAAGAAGCAGGCGTTCTCGCTGGTCGTGCTCGACGAGGCGCAGCAGGTCAAGAACCCTCGCACGCAGGCGCGCCGTGCGCTGCTTACGCTGAAGGCGCCGCGTTGCCTCTGCCTCACCGGCACGCCATTGGAAAACCACCTCGGCGAGTTGTGGTCGCAGATCGATCTGGCGGTGCCCGGCCTGCTCGGCGACGAGGGCGCCTTCCGTCGCCATTACCGCCTGCCGATCGAGAAGCACCAGGACATGGAATGCCAGGAGCGGCTCAACCGCCGCATCGCGCCGTTCATCCTCCGCCGCACCAAGGCGCAGGTGGCGTCCGAGCTTCCGGCGAAGACGGAGATCACCCGTCGCGTCGTGATGGAGTCAAAGCAGCGCGACCTCTATGAGAGCCTGCGTCTTTCGCTCGCGGAAGAACTGCGCGAGGTCATCGCACAGCGCGGCATTGCGCACAGCGGCATCGTGGTGCTGGATGCACTGCTGAAGCTGCGCCAGGTTTGCTGCGATCCGCGCCTGGTGAAACTCGAAGCGGCACGTGGCGTGCGCGAGTCGGCGAAGTTCGAACTGCTGATGGACATGCTTCCCGCGTTGCTTGGGGAAGGCCGCCGCGTGCTGCTGTTCAGCCAGTTCACCGAGATGCTGAAGCTCATCGCCGGCGAACTCGACCGCCGCCGGATCACCTACGCCACGCTTACCGGCGAGACGCGCGACCGCGCCGAACCGGTGCAGCGCTTCCAGGACGGCAAGGTGCCGCTGTTCCTGCTCTCGCTCAAGGCGGGCGGTGTCGGCCTCAACCTCACCACCGCGGACACGGTCATCCACTACGATCCGTGGTGGAATCCCGCCGCCGAAGCGCAGGCGAGCGATCGTGCCCACCGCATCGGTCAGGACAAACCGGTATTCGTCTACCGCCTGATAGCCGCCGGCACGGTGGAGGAGCGGATCGAGGAATTGAAATCCCGCAAGGCGCAACTCGCGGACGCCGTCCTCGAAGGCGGCGGCAGCCGCGAACGCCTGAGCTTCGACGAAAACGACCTCGACGCGCTGCTCGCGCCTTCAGCGTAATGCTGGCTATCGTTAGCCGTTTCCGAAGATTCGCAATCGTGCGATGAGAGGGTAAGTCCTCGTCGACTATCGGGTCGGTTGCTGATCGTCGTTTAAATGTGAGGGTCGTCACAGTTCGGCATTGACGGCGAGGTTGTAGCCCGATTCTCAAGACAGGTGCTCATCCCATGGCGATCATTCGCGCCGGTCAACTTACGTCTGCGGGTTGATCGCGCACGAGGCGATGGCGACCTTGTAGCGTCATGGACAGACTCATGGGATGGAGTAACGGATGGAGCGTGACCAGTCGAGGTTGGCGTGCGGCACATGGAAGCACGCAGTGGCGTGTATGGCATTGGCATTGTCGCCAACAGTCTTTGCGCAGGATATCGCCTGCACCAGCCCTGGTGCGGCGAAATACGAGACGGGGTTAGGCGCGGAGATTGACGATATCGTCCATATACCTTCGCGATTTCGTTCGGAAACCCATAACGCGCAGAGGAATCAATGGACCTTTGAGTACGGCACTGCGGCATACGCGAATCGGAGCACGAAGCAAATCACTATTCGCCAAGGGGCCTCAGCGTTAAATATGGCCTCGCAACTGTCTCACGAAGTGGGGCATGCAAATTACGGCTACAGAGAAGACCTCAGTTCTCGAGACGCGTTCATCCGAAAGGCCTGTGTTGATGAAGGCTTCGGGCTCCTGGAGAACATTTTCGCCCATCGCGCACTGAAGAAATGTTCTGGCATGGACATGGGGTTGGTTACCGCAGAACCGGAATTTTTTCTGGCCAAGTACGAGGAATTGGCGCAGCGGCCGCCGGTTTACGCCAATGAGATCGGATACATGTTCTGCGAACGCAACAGAGTACCGACCGGGGAGAGCTATATCGACTACTACGGAAACTGGTACGACGCCAACTATGGTCTCGCCGTTGAGCCAAGCAACGCGGAAGTCGATCCCGTGTTGTGGGAGCGGGTCGCGGAAATCTCCAAGCGGGTGAAACTGGGAGCGGTGGCACTTCGCAAGGTGTGGCCCGGCGAGCCAGGGGGTGCGCGTTCGATTTCGTCATTGACCACAGTGGGGCATTCGGAAATCAGGCAAAGGCCCGACGATACCGTCGGAATTGCGTATATGGATCTAATGGGACGCTGCATCTCACGAGGCGAGGTTTTGCGACACTATCCTGACCTCCAGTTGACGCAGGTGCCGCGACCACACGATCCGCCCGGGACGACGAGGACCGTATGGTCGGCTTTCGGGGAATGGGGTGAGATGATGTTTGCCTTCACGGGCAGCACTCCGAACTGTCTCGAAGGCATCTCATTCGATCCACGCCCTCAGCCGTTCGTGGAGTGAAATTTAAGGTTCTTCACGCATTATCGGGGATCAGCACCCCCCTAGATGACGACCCTGCCGCTGGCCGGACGTCCGTGAAGAACCAAATTTAAAGATGCCCGGCATATGCCGGGCATCTTTAGCTATGACCGGCTCAGCGCCGCAGCGGTGTACCGCCGGCCTCGACGATGGCTAGCGCCGTACCGCCGATGAGGCCCGGTTCGGGGTTCATGATCGCCTGCGTGGGCACGGTTTCCATCGTGTCGCGGAAGCGTCCCTTCGCCTCGAAGCGCTCGCGGAAATGTCCCTTCTGGATCCACGGCAAGAGGATCGGCGTCATGCCGCCTGTGAGGTACACGCCATCCCACGCGCCGAGCGTGAGCACGAGGTCGCCGGCGACGCTGCCGAAGACGCCGGCGAACGTTTCCACAGCGCGGCTGCACATCGCGCAGCTTCCATCCGTGGCGCGGCGCGTGATGTCTTCGGGCGTGATCGCGTCGTTCGGTTTCTGCCCGGAAATCTCGCAGATGGCCGAATAGAGGTTCACGAGACCGGCGCCGCTGATGAGGCGCTCGTTCGACACGCGGCCATAGCGGAGGTTGAGCACCTTGAGAATCTCGATGTCCTCGGCGCTATGCGCGGCGAAGCCGGCGTGCCCACCTTCGGTCTGCAGCACGCTCACCTTGTCGCCGCGGATCAGAAGACCACCCACGCCGAGGCCGGTGCCGGGACCCACGACCACGAAGGTCTGTTCTTCCTTGCCGCCGATCTTCGGAATGGCGCAGTTGCCGACCCGTACCAGGTCCATGCGGCCCTCGGCGTCCGGCTTATCGCTCATCAACATGACCGCCATCGACTGGGCGGCGAAGTCATTCACCAGGTGCACCCACTCGAGGTCCAGTTCCTTGGCAAGTGCCTTCGCCGAGATGGCCCAGGGGTTGTTGGTGACCTTGACGGTCTCTCCATTGTCGATGCGGCCGGCGGCGGCAATGATGGCGCGTTGGGCCGGGTGGCCGGTTTCCTTGAAATACTGCTTGGCCGCGTCTGCCAGCGAGCCATAGTCCTTGACGTGGTAGCGCCGGATGCTTTCCTGGATAAGCGGTCGATCCTCGTCCGGATGGGCGATGCCGAAGCGCACGTTGGTGCCGCCGAGGTCGGCGAGCAGGGTCGGCGCCGGGGCGCTAACGTTGGCCATGTTGAAGAACCTGTCGTGTCACGGAAGCCCGCAAGGGTGCCTCGCGCGGGGTCTGGCGTCTAGTGAAGGCTTACCCTGGCGTCAGTGAGCGCCTACAGGCCACTAAGTACCGCCCGAAGCTTTGATGTAAACGATTACGTCGGCAGAATACCTTATTGCACCGGGCGATGGCAGGCACCGCCTCCAGCCCCGGACCCACGGGAGAGTACGAAATGGCAGCGGTTCGCCTCGACAAGGTGCGCAAGGTTTATCCGAACGGGCATGTGGCCCTGGAGGGGGCGAGCTTCGATATCGCCGACGGCGAACTGCTGGTGCTGGTGGGGCCGTCGGGCTGCGGCAAGACGACGCTGCTGCGCATGATCGCCGGGCTGGAATCGATCTCCGGCGGCACGATGACCATCGGCGACCGGGTGGTGAACGACGTGGCACCGAAGGACCGGGACATCGCCATGGTGTTCCAGAACTACGCGTTGTACCCACACATGACCGTGCGCGAGAACCTCGGCTTCGGCCTGCGCCTGCGTGGGGCGGCCCGCGAGGAGATCGAGAAGCGCGTTGCCCTGGCTTCCGGCATGCTGGGTCTGGACGAGCGGCTGGAACATCGGCCCGCCGCGCTCTCGGGCGGTCAGCGCCAGCGCGTGGCGCTTGGCCGCGCGCTTGTTCGCGATCCTTCCGTGTTCCTCCTCGACGAGCCGTTATCGAACCTCGATGCGAAGCTGCGCCTGTCCACCCGTGTGGAGATTGCGCGTATCCACCGGCGTCTCGGCGCGACCATGGTTTATGTCACCCACGACCAGATCGAGGCGATGACGTTGGGCCAGCGCATCGTCGTGCTGAATGCCGGTGTCGTGCAGCAGCTCGATACGCCGATGAACCTCTACAACAAGCCCACGAACCTCTTCGTGGCCGGCTTCCTGGGCAGCCCGGCGATGAATCTGTTCCGCGGCACGCTGCGCCGTGCCGACGGCCTGCGCCTGGAAATGAAGGAAGGCTCGATCGCCCTCGGCGCGGACGTGCGGGGTCTGGCGGGATACGTCGACAGACCGGTCGTCGTCGGTATCCGGCCGGAGGATCTGCTCACGGTGGACGACCATTCGGGGGTCGAGGAGCGCCTGGGCGCGCATGTCGACGTGGTCGAGCCCGTGGGTAACGAGGTCTTCCTCAACATGCGCCACGGGGATGCGGAACTGGTCGCGCGCGTGCCGCCCCATTCGACGGTCCAGGCGGGGTCCGACGTGGCCCTGGGCTTCCAGCCGGAGCGGCTGCACTTCTTCGATCCGGAAAGCACGGCGCGCATCGACACGTAAGCAGGGGAGGCTATGCGACGCCTTGTCCCCCCGGTGGCCGGGCCGGGAAGGGGTAAAATGGGCGGATCGCCCACGAACAGGCCCGTCCCATGACCTTTCCTGCCGTACGTATGCGCCGGATGCGCCGCGACGCCTTCTCCCGCGCGCTGATGCGCCAGACCGTTCTCACGGTGTCCGACCTCATCATGGTGGCCTTCGTGGTAGACGGCGAAGGCGTGCGGCAGCCGGTGCCCTCGATGCCGGGCGTGGCGCGCCTCTCGATCGACGAACTGGTGAAGCTGGCGGCCGAGTGTGTGGCGCTGGGCATCCCCGCGTTGGCGCTGTTCCCATCCGTGGACGGGTCGGTGAAGACCGAGGATGCGCGTGAGGCATGGAATCCCGACGGCCTCTTCCAGCGTGCCACCCGTGAGCTGAAACGCCGCTTCCCGGAACTGGGCCTCATCGGCGACGTGGCCCTCGATCCCTACACCACCCACGGCCAGGACGGCCTGATCGACGCCGACGGCTACGTGA